>MSXM01000002.1:29985-44647 GCA_002083565.1 Nitrospira sp. ST-bin4
GCTCCGCACAAAGATTTTTGACCGCTGCTGGGTGCTCATTCACGAGGGTCCTCCGCCCCGCAGGCCAGAGGAGCGGGTGCTGGACTTGCGGCCCTGGACTGAGGTGACGCTGGATGCGGTGGTCGAAACCATCCGCAGTATCTTCGCGGCGGCCGGCATCCGGACTCTCACATGGGACCATCCCGCCAGCGAGCCGACGCAGCTCAGCACACCTGCAGCACAGCCCCTCATCGATCGGGTCGACCGGTTGTATCCTCAACTATCCAGGACGAGTGACGCGTCCGGTCAAGAGGCGGCGCCGGATCCGCCGGACCGCAGGCATCACCCGGGACCGGACGTTCGGCAGTTGGTCGGTGAAATGGCTGTGTTGATGGCAACGGTGTCCCCGGCATTGAAGCGTCGCGCCCTGGACCTTGCGGCCCACGGGAAGGACGAAGAGTTGATCGCCACGCTGATGAAGGGGGCCGATGTCCTGCGAGGCAGCGGGTACATGTATTTATCGTGGGCCCGCCATTATGCGGGACTGGCCGAGGACCAAACCAAAGTGACTGAAGAGACGGATGAGGTGAGTTGAGCGTATCGTAACCTAAGTGTGGTGAGCAGCTTGCGCAAACAGGCCGTGAGTGCCACCCGTGACACATTACACGCCTGCATGAAAGGGCGTACATCATGACACTGACACCGTTGCACGATTGGGTATTGATCCGAGCCGGCAAGCCAAACGAAAAAAGTTTCGGCGGCATTCTCATTCCGGATGCCGCGCAAGAGAAACCGGAGGAGGGAGAAGTTCTTGCTGTGGGGACCGGCCGTTTGGTCGAGGATAAGGATTCGAAGGAGAAAATCAAGAAGAAGACATTTGTGAAGACGACCCTCAAGCCGGGCGAGCATGTCCTGTATAAACAATACGCCGCCAGAGAAGTGGAGGGCGAGGATAAGAAGCTGGTGTTGGTTCGTGAAGAGGATGTCTTGGGTTATCTACGGTAGATGTAAAAAGTACAGCGTAAAAAGTGAGACGTAAGATGCGAGGGGGGAGTCTTCTCAAAGGGAGGCTCCCTCTTTTGTTTGGTGAGCGTGAAAGGGGGGGAATCCTCGTCCGGTAAACGTCTCCCCATAAAAGAGACAGTGCAATATGGGCATGGCTATGTGCGCTGGCACATCCAAGCGTCAGCCGACTGATGAGTGAGGGTGCAGGGCTGGACAGCGCATTCAGACAGGGTTCCCGATCTTCTCCTCCGACTTCGGGAAAGGGCGCTGCTTCCCCGTAACCGCATGCACCATCGCTCAGTGTGATGCGGACAAAGATATTCTCCGCAACGACGCGCGCGTCAGTGGCCACGACAACGGGTCCGTGATGGGAATATCGATGGGCCAATAGGCGATTCTTGTCATTATGACGGGGCCTTTGTGCATGAACCGATCGCGCAACTGATTGCGCAGACTGGATCAGGCTACGCTGTCTGACGAAAAATGACATCAGAATTGTAATCCGCCTGGTCTGCGCAGATTCCGCTTCACATGTCGCTATGTCCCTTCCGGCTAAGAAAGAGATTTGCTTGAGCCATGGCGAGGATTTTATATACTGCATGGTTGGAGGACTTACGATGAACGATCAGCAGGCCGCATTGGCGATTCTGAGTCTCGAAGAGTGTGTTGAGCAATATGTCGAGGATTGCCGTAACCGCGTAGACAGTTTCGTAGAACGGCACTATTCGATTCAGGAAACAATCGCACTGCAAAAACAGTCGCTTGTCACCGATCTGCTGTACCATCCGGCGAATGCGCTCTGGGCGATTCCGTCGCTCTTTCTCAAGAAACTCATCGAGATTCCGGTGAAGTTAGGCTGGCGTCCCGGCACAGATTTGATCAGTCTTCTGCCGTCCGGCTTCAAAACAAGATACCAAAGAGAAATCGAACGGTTGGTCGCCAGCGAGTTACTGGAATGGCCGCTGACGATAGAGAATCAAAAGCTCCGTCCGAATGGTTTTCTTGGGTACATCGAACGGCATCACCACCTGGGCCCATTGCTCAAAGCAGGCATGCTGCCGAATAAAACGCTGAGAGAACTTTCCGATATCCGGGCTATCATTGCCGCCCATTCTTCCAGCCGTTCGGTGATCCTCGACGCGATAGCGACAGTGGCGACTTTGGGGACCGGATGGCTCGTTTTCGGCGATCATTCGCTGAGCATCTCCGGGATCGGTGAAAAGATCGCCAGGGACAGGGCTCACGATAAGGCGGCTTCGAAATTTATCTTGGGATCGAGCGTTGGTTCGGTGTTCTATTCGGTGTTTCCACCTAACCCATCGTTCTGGGAAATCGCGAGTGCGACGTTGTTGGTGGGACTCTTTATTACAGCGATCAGCCTTCTTGTCGGGCTTCTGAGCGACCCCTGTCTCAAGCGGATAGGCTTCCAGCACTCCCAGCTCAATCTGCTGATCGATGCCGTGGAGGACTGCTTGCACCGGCAGACGCGAAAGCGTATCAAGCCGGCGTTGAGACAGCTGGCGGCATGATGAGCGCTCGTTTCAGCCTGCGCTCTTCTTGCCGCCGGTTCCGTAATCGCATAGACCCATGTTCCTCGGGAATGGACTAGTAGAACGTATACACCAACAGCGCATTACCCTGAATGCGTGTATACACGCTGGAGATTTGCGTGTAGTCCACCATGATTTTCAGAAGCCAGGGCTTCGAGAGTCTGGCCGTATAGGCTGCGTGAGCATCACCTCCAATGCGGATCTGGGCAGCTCTCGCCGACTCATCGACATATTGAACTGCCGGTCCGGCTGCAATGGTGAAGTCCTGTTTTTCATTGATGGTATAGCTGGCGGCGAGCCGGGGAATCTGATTCACAAAGATTTGCGGACTGAAGTAGCCGCCGGCCGTCGGTTCTGTCGGACTTGAACGGAAACCGCTCTGATTCTCACCATAGTGCGTCACATAGAAGAGATACTCCCCGGACCATTCCCAATTGCCGGTTTGCCAGAGGGGCATGGCCCCTTTGGCGGCGAGGCCTACCTGCTCGTTCTTACTCACAGATTCTGCGCTCACCCATCCGACAAAGGGGGTGACGTCCAGATGAACGGAACCGATGTCGAAGGCGACATCGGTATAGAACAGCGTCGATCGCGCCAGGCCGAGCAGTTGCCCGGTCGTTCGCGACCCGACGAGTGCGGCAAATGAATCGTAGCGGAATTCTCTCTTCACGCCCGGGCGGATCGAGATCGACGGTCTGTCGTACACGTACTCGAATTTGTAGGCCATGCCGTCACCGCGCGGCGCGTCATGATACTCGATAAGCATATCGAAGCGGTGTGTCGGGTTGATCCGCAGTTGGTTGCCGAATGAAAGATATCCGCCGGTTCGTTGTTCCGATGAACTCCAGAAATGCTCCCCGCCGACTTCCAATGTAGTGGTGGTAAAGGGACTCACATCCACTTTCCCTCGTGAACCCAGACGAATTCCATACAGCTCGAACGGCTTCTCCGGTTGTGCCAACACCGAGATCACGCCCTCTACTGCGGGTTCCCGTCCTTTGAGCATGTCGCGCCGCAAGGCGGTCATGTCACCAGGCTCTCGGCGTGCCGCGTGCCGCGCGAGATTGGCGTGATGGAGAGCCAGGTCATTCTGGCCGAGCCAGGCATAAGCCCTGGCCAGCCCCTGATGCGCCTGTGAATTGTGGGGCTGTGAAGTCAGTACTCTGTCGTACTGGGCCACAGCCTCTTGAGCCGTCTCCTTCTGGGCGGCCAAATGGCTCGCGTATCGCAACCGCATCGCCGGATCATCCTGTCGCTTGAGTCCCATACGGTAGTACTTGAGCATATCTTTCCCGCGATACGCGGCATAGCGGGACCATTCCAGGGCCTGAGCTTGTTTGAATGCTATTTCAGGATCGTCGTCGTATTTCGCAAGATAGCGGTCGAAGGTCTCGATTGATTTATCCTTGAGTCCTTGCCGTTCGTAGGCAATACCCAAACTGCGTAAGGATTCGCGATGGTCCGGATCATGTTCGACGACTTTCTCGAACGCTTCGATCGCAGCTTTGTAGTTCTCGATTTCCATATTGGCTCGTCCGCGTGAGAGGTACCACGATTCAACAAAGTCCGCGGCGAACGTATTCGGCGAACATACGAACAGATTCCAGATAGTCAGAGAGAGGATGAAGAGACGGTGCCACATGTGTTGTGTTGCCTTTCAGTTAGATCGAAACCGGTGTTGGTGAATCGATCGATGGGTCGGAGTCCGCGACCATTGGGCCAGCTGTGTCGGACGTTGCGCCGGACCGCCAGATTCCAGGAGCGACCAGTTTGCTGTAACACGATTTGTAGCGGGCCGATCCGGTCGTGTCCTGAATTATCCAGTCCTCATTTGAAGGCAACGGTGATCCAAACAGGAGGATGCCGATGCCGCCGGCTGAACGATTACGGAGAAGCACGGTGCGCCTGTGATCCTGAATCCGGACCGTGCCCAGGCGGTAGAGCCCTCGTCGAGGATTCCTGCGCCGTCTGGTTCGTAGCGGGGTGAGGCTGCGCCACAAGCCGGTCAGTAAATGGCCGGCCATCAGCAGCCTGCTGCGGACGGTGGTCCGGTGTGCAGCGGACCATGTGGCCGGATCGGCAAAGATCGTCAACACCAGAGCCCGGCGATGCTCCTCATTCAGGTCGGCAAAGGCGAGGCCGCATCGAGCCCGGCCGGCCAGGGGCTCATGATAAACGACTCGAGCCTGACAGGTGAAGGGCGGAATTGTATGAATTGTGAGATTGACAATCGAGGGAATCGAGTCGGTATGAGCCGTCTCCAGGGATAGTCCGGTCAGGCTCACATCCCGGCTCAGGCCATCGAGTGAGTAACCATCGGCCTCCAGGCGGAGCGGAATGGCCTTGCGAATTCGTTCCTCGGCCCGCCGCTGCGGCTGTTCCCAGGCCATGAGCAAACCGGCGCCGAGGCCGATCAGATTGATGGCGGCCCAGCTGAGATTGAAGAAATAGGCGTCTTTCTCGATGCCGAAATACCAAAATTCCCATAGTCCTTTGCCGAGCGCCAGGAGGGTGATGGTTGTGGCAGCCAGTAGGCCTGCAGATGAACGCCAGTCGAACGACCGGCTGTGCGAGACCAGCCCCTTCGGGGTGACCTTAAAGCCCATCCGTTTCGGAAGCAGCAGGTCAAACATGGAGCGGAAAAGCGGAAAGCAGACAGTGGTTTCGTATACCGTCGACCACAGCAGCCGGGGCCAGCCCGGCAGCAGCACGGAGGAGATCAGGGGAACCAGCACAAGAAATGGGAGCAGGTACGCCAGTAAGATCGAGACGTCGGCAAAAATAGGGTGCAAATGGAAGAGTAAAAAGTACAGCGGGGTGATCCAGAAAATCACACGCGCAACAGGGAAGAAGAAATAGTAGAGCGAGGCAAAATAGCCGATCCGGTGGCGGATCGACAGACCACGGCAGAAAAGAGGATTGTCTTTGAAGAAGATCTGGAGACAGCCCAGCATCCAGCGTCGCCGCTGGACCAAATAGGAGGCCAGGTTCTCTGCCGTCAATCCCACCGCCAGATCCTTGTCGACGAATGCCGATTTCCAACCATGAGCATGCAGGTGTTGACTGGTGTGGATATCTTCCGTGATGCTCATCAGCTTGAATCCATTCAGCGCTGTGATAGCCGCCCGCCGAAACACCGCTCCACTTCCCACAAAGAATGAGCCACCCCATCCCTGGCGTGCTCCCTGGATGGCATGGTTGAACATGTCCTGCTCGTTGGGGATGTGAGGAGACGTCCGGAGCGCGCGCTGAAAGATGTCCTGATTATAAAAGTGATGCGGGGTTTGGACGAATCCCATATGAGGATCGGCAAAGAACGGCACAGTTTCCCGGAGAAAGCTTGTGACGGGAATGTGGTCCGTGTCGAACACCACGATCAATTCACCGTCCGTCTGAGTGAGTGCGTGGTTGAGATTTCCAGCTTTGGCATGCCGGCGGGGTCCCTTGATGTAGGAGGCTCCGAAACGACCGGCCAGCTGCGCGACTTCGTCACGATGGCTGTCGTCGAGAACATAGATGCGTTTGGGGCCATAGGTCATGGCGCAGGCGCCGATAAGCGTCTGCGCGAGAATTGCGCACGACTCTGAATAAATCGGGATTAAGACATCGACACTTGGGGCGAATTCCTCCGCAGTCGGAGGGGGTACGGCGGGAGAAGGGCGTTGACCGATGCCGACTTGGACGAGCAGAAGCAGTACGGTCGAGAGGGCATAGCATTCGGCAATCCAGAGAGAGAGACTGATCGCAAGGCCGCCCGATTCAATGGTGTTCAGTGTGTTGAAAAGGCGCCACCAGAGATAGCGCACACATAACGTCAAGGCACACAGCAGAAATGCCACCGTGAAACCCGGATGCCATCGCGCCATAAAGAACAGAGCGATCGTGCCGGTGAACAATTCCCAAGGGAAGTGGGTGGAAAATCCTTCGAAATCAAAGGGCCGCAGAAAGCCGAGGAATTCGTCGTAGTGTCTCGCCTGTTGAAGCGACGTGGCCTGGCTGAACCACAGCCAATTATGCAAGTAGTACGGCGTCGCTTTTCCCGCCAATGCAGTTCGTAGCAGATCAGTCAACTTTCGCTGAGTGAGGGTCGATGCGAAGTCCGGTTGTTCGTGGAGTGCCAGCGCAGATACCGTCGCGTAGAGCGGAAGTCCTTCGATCACGGAACGGGGAGTTCCATCGAGTGCGTAATGATCGACGAGCCGTCCATGGGCGCGCCATTCGCGTTGGAAGAAAGCGAGCATCGTGGTCCGCAACGGCCCCTCCGCACGGTTGAACCACTGTGCATCCAGGGCGACACGCCAGAAGATGGGGAATGCGTCATAGCTGAATTCCGATACGCGGCCGTTCGTGGGATGCCGCAGGGAGAGCTGCTGTGTTGTGCGATTCCAATAGATAATATCCGGGGGCAGCGCAACTTGCTCCTGGTCGTACAGCCAGTGCAGGGTCGCGTACGCATCGTCGATGACGCGCGCCCAGGGATGTGCTCCATCGACGGCTGCGAAGACTTCATAGGCATAGGGCGCAAGATAGGCGACATGGATGACCGGATGATCCTCGTATCGCGCCCAATTGCCTGCAGTGACATAGATGTGGGAATCGGTATGCAAAAGTTCGAGGTCCCAGATCGACGTGAGAATCGCCAAGGCTTCCTGCTCATAGGCCGGCTGATCGAAGCGCCGCGCGGCCAGGATGAGCGCAAGCGCGATGTCCGTATCGGCATCGGTAGCCGAATTCACCGACAAGACCGTGCCCTTCCATTTCCAGGCGAATAATTTGTCGTTGCGCACTTGAAGATGTTCTTTTGTCCAGGCCCATACACGGTCGAACATGAGGCGATCCCCGGACCACACCGCGCGGAGCATGGCATACCCCTGACCTTCGGACGTCGTGACACCCTGTTCATCCCAGCTCACCACCCGGCCATTCACAATGAAGGTTTGTTTGTACAAGCTCCAGAGAGCGGAAAGATGATCCAACTCCCGGATGTGCCGGTCGCTTGACCGCTCCGACTGCGTAGCTGCGGCGAAAATCGGCGGTGCCTCTGCAAGGCACCCACAAAGAAGCGCGAGTGTCATCGCCCATACATGCGGCAGAGCCGGCGCAACGGCGCCCGAGATGTTGAAAGCACGGTGGGCGGATCTGATCAAAAACAATGTGTGACTCGAAGTCTGTGGTCGGAAGAATGCTGGCACACGATACCGGTGTGGGTGAAACCCTGTCAACGCAGACGCGTTGGAGTCGGGGAAGCTGCGTTGGCGTGCGTCAGTCCCCTTGACAGACTTGTCTAAATATTCGACAACCAATCGGACCAGTATTACGTTTGGTGAAGCCGATGTTGTCACGTCGATATCAGATCGGTCTGTTTTTCAGCGTGCTCGCTGTGGTGGGTATCTATTTGATCCTCCCGTTAACGGCATCGTATTTCCTGGCTCAAGGACTTCGTCAGGACGGCTACAAGCATGTGATGATTCAGCTGGGGTATCCACGTTGGGACGGGATGCACATTCCCGTCGTTGCCTTTCAGCAGAATATCGGCGGAGAGCAAGTGCTCATCTCCCTTACGAACGCCGAGATTGCCTATCGGTTGCCGGAGTTGGCCCGTGGGCGAGTCACCCGGGTGTGGCTTCCCGATGTCGCGGTGCAAGTGCTCAATTCGGCGGCGTCCGGACTCGATCACGGGGAAGGGGTGACGCGAAGTGAGGCCGACGACGACGAATCGCCCTGGAGCTTGTTGACGGCCGGTGATTTGTTGCGTCGTTTGCCGATTCTTCCCTTCGATGAGTTACAGCTGGATCGGGTCACAATCTTTCGAGAACAAGCGACCGGCCCGCTTCGCAAGGTGACGATTGCCGGTAATCTCAAGTATCGGGATGGGGAACTGGGAGGACATCTTACATTTCAAGGCCGTGATACCGCGTCCTATGGTCTGACTGTGGCTGGAAATTCAGCAAGCACCTGGTCGGCGACCTTGGTGTCTCAACGACTCCAAACCGTGCCGATCGTGTCATGGCACTCTCAGGCGCACCCGAGCGGTTCTCAGGTTGAGATTAAAGGACAGCTTGAGGTGAATGTCCGCGAACTGGCGCCCTTTATCGCGTTGCTTGTTCCGATAGGTCCGGATCTGGGAAAAGTGACCGGAGCGCTGGAGATGAACTGGACCGGAACCGCGGCGTCTGAGGCGACGCTCACCTCGCTCTGGAGGGACTCACGCACGCACCTGGATGGAAATGTCCGTCTGAACGGCACCTTGCCTGCACTGAAGGGTGTTGCACATGACATTACAGTGGCCTACACGGGCACATTTACCGGCAACGCGATGCAGATCGGCTGGACATTGGCTCCGGGTGTGTTGGTGTCAGCGACTGTCAACGCCCAACCCCGCATCATTCCCGATGCTGTGCGGATGATGCTCCCGCGCGGGTCTCAGCCATTGAGCATTCACAACAGGGAGCCGGTCAAGGGGATGCTCTATTGGGCAGAGGCGCCGATACGCACGATCGTTGAAGGGCCGCTGCAGGTGACCTACGGAAAAACTGCAGGACCATTGGTTGGGGAGTTTCAAACGAGCCGCGCAGAAGGAGCGGGGAGCGAGCTGGTGTCGGCGGAGGGAACCTATCGGGTGACAGGAGTCGTTCCCAAAGCCATCACTGAGATGCTGTCGGCTCAGGAAGCGATGGCCGATCTCCGAGGAACCGTGTCTCTGACACACGCCTCGATAGGGGGAACGCTTTTCCCCGAATCGTTCGTGACCGTCAAGCAGATCCACCACGGGACTGTTGCCGTGCCGAAAGTGATGCTACAGCTGTCCGACGGGCTTTCCGTACGTTGCGATCTCCCTGATATTCATTGCAGCGCCGGGCCGGCGACTGTGGCGATGCGTCTTTCAACGATGAACGTGATGGGCCAGGACATTCATATCGATCAAGGCGCCGTCGCGCTGCAGCTTGCTGAAGTCACCGCGAAATCATGGAATGCGCAAGGCAGGATCTCAATGGGTGGAGTGTCGCCCAATCTTACTCCATTGAAAGTTCCGGCGACGGATTGGAAAGTCCGGTTTACCGCCAATCAAACAGGGATCAGGGCGGATCTTCGTATTGACGCTCCCTTGCGCGCGAGTTTGGTCACAGCCGAGATTGAGCAGCCGTTTACGGCAGGGCAGGGCACCGCGCATGGCATGATTGGTCCCATTGTCTTTGATAGCGAGGATCGCCGGTTGAGCCGGCTGATTTCCGGATTGCCGATGCCGGTAGAAATACTGGATGGCCGGGTCGCGTCCACGATCGACGCCTCGTGGTCGGGCGGATTGGGGGAGCCGGCGCATGGATTTCAGCTGACATCAGGAACGATCAAGATCGTCGCCGATAAACTGTCCGGCCGGTATGACGAGTATGTTGTCAAAGACGCCAATACAACGATGGCCTTACGCACAAATGGGTTGGACTCGCTGGTGACTGTCGAACCGGCGCCGGTGACCATCGGATCGGTACAGATTGGCATTGAAGTGACGAACCTGTCTGCACTGCTTCAAGGATCATGGAAATTTCATGAGGGACTACAGGTCATTGAGGCGAAAGATTTCAGATGCGAGATGTTCGGAGGCTCGGTCGCCAGCCCGGGTATCCTGGCGGACGTTGCCAAGCCACCCTATCATGCGACAGTGATACTGCGAGATCTGGATCTGGCCAAGGTCCTGAGCGTGGAACACAATCAGGGGATACAAGGAACCGGGACCCTGAATGGAACGTTGCCGATCGCGATCACGCCTGGAGGACTGACGGTCAAGGATGGCATGGTGACTGCGCTCCCTCCGGGAGGGGTCATACGCTACGGATCGACGCCGGAGTCATCAACCGTTATTTCGGAGACCAATACCCAGTTGCATCTGGTGACACAGGCGCTAAACAACTTTCATTATACATTGCTGCGAGTTGGTGTAGACTACGCTGAAACCGGGACGCTGATGCTGACGGCTCGATTGGAAGGTAGAAATCCGGATCTCAAGAAGATCCCTCCGGTGAATTTCAATCTGACCGTGCAAGAACACATTCCGGCCCTCTTGAAAAGCCTGCGCCTTGTCGATGATCTTCAAGATGCAGTCGAGCGGAAACATAAACGGCAATGATCGCGATGAGGTTTGCAATGCGGCGCCCGAATAGTCTGACGACAGCGATAGGGTTGGTGATCGGAGGGATAGTGGTCGCAACAGGAGCCTGTACGCCTCGTGTTGAGGTGATGGCGCCGGATAAGCCGATCACGATCAACTTGAACGTGAAAATTGATCATGAAATTCGCGTGAAGGTGGACAAGGATTTGGACGAGGTACTATCCGACGACAGCGGGTTATTCTAACCGTGGGAGGGAGAGTCTGATGCGTCTCAAGTGGCCTGCTGTCGGTGTGTTCGTCTTGACCGTGTGGCTGATGGGGCCGATGGCGGTGTTCGCTCTCTCTCTAGACGAAGCCAAGGCGAAGGGCCTCGTCGGAGAAAAGGCCAACGGATACTTGGGTGTTGTGGTGCCCGGCAATCCAGAGGCGCAGGCCCTTTCCAACGATATCAATGAAAAACGGCGCCAGGCCTATCAGGATATTGCGCGCCGCGAGAAGACGAACCTGCGCACAGTGGAAACGCTGGCGGGGGAGAAGGCCATTGAAAAAACGAAACCCGGCAACTTTGTCGAAGGCCCCGGCGGCTGGATGAAAAAATAGCGCGTTAACCGTAGCGATCGTTTTCCCACGGCAGTGCCGTATTGGAATATCCCCGGACTTCCCAGAACCCCTTCTCATCCTTGTCGGCAAAGGTAATTTCCTTCACCCACTTCGCGCCTTTCCAGGCATAGCGTTTCGGGACGATGACCCGAACTGGCCCGCCATGATCTTTGCTCAGCGGCTTGCCGTTCCAGGTATGGGCCAGGAGCACATCGTCATCGTTACAGACTTCGAGCGGAAGATTGGTCGTGTAATCGTCATACGACTTAAAGAGCACGAATTTTGCGAGAGTAAGTGGCTTCACCACCGACATGATGTGCTTGAAACTGACGCCTATCCACTGATTGTCGAAGCGGCTCCATGAGGTCACGCAATGGAAGTCGGACAGGTCGGTGAATTGAGGCTGCGCCATGAATTGTTCCCAGGTCCAGGTGATCGGGGCCGTCACGAAGCCTCCGATTGTCAGCCCCCATTCAGTCAACGGAATCTCAGGTTTGAGTCCAAGATCCAGGACAGGGAACGTCTCAACGAGGTGTTGCCCGGGTGGAAGGCGGCTATCGCCCTCGTAGAATACTTCCCGTTCTTCCCCGCCCCTCCGGGCTTTCGCCCATTGCTCTTTGGTTTTCGTCAGGCGAGTGCTCTCATCCATGATGGCCTCCGTAGGCGGAGACTACGGCAGTGAGGGGTGTCCTGGCAACTGGGGTATGACCGAACGATGTAGAGAGATCGGATGGAATATGAAATATTCGTGTAAGTAATGGAAATATTGTGAATAATGGCCCTGGTACACTTGAAAGGCTCAACGCTGGATGGGACACCAATGGCTCTACGCCGCTCTATGACGGTATGCAGAATGTTCATCTTGGGACTGATTGGACCAGTTGTCATATTCTGTCATCTTTGGGTTCCTGGTTTGTCCCATGCGTCCTCACCAGCGGCATTGAAGAAAGAGATGAAACGGTCTCTGGTTGAACCAGTTGCATCGGGCAAGTCTGTTCCTACTGTTCGTTGGAAGATCGCGAGCAAGAACTCTCCGCAGTCTGTCTCGGACAAGACTATAGCGACCAAGGCAAAGAGGCCCTCGCATTCAGCCCGTGTGTCCAAGAAAACCGGCTCGAAGAAGCTGAAGAGGCGTGCGCAACCGACAGCTGTCGTTGAGCCACAGCCTCTGATCCCGGCGAATGTTGCCCATTTTGGAATGCTGGAACAGCCGCGACGGTATGATTACGGGCGGGATCGTCGGACGGGGCGGGTGATTGATCCTCAGGCAGCAGGATCGCTGCACGACCATTTCCCGGAGCTCGATCAAAATCACGACGGAGTGATCGATCCATTCGAGCGTGCAGTAGGCCGGCTCGACATTGAACATGACGCAACCAAACGCTGATTGGAAGCGGAGGGTCTTCTGTATGGATGCTACAGTTTTCAGAAGAACCGGCCGAATAGATTACCACTCGATACAATCTCGGCATCACGATGCTGGGTCTCTGGTTACTGCAATGCTTCTCATAACTCTCATGTTCCTACTCCTCGGTCTCGGATGTGCCGGTCCAGACCTCTCCTTGACCGATGAACATGCCACGATTCGCGAAGATGCCTGCTCGACTCGGCCACACAAGGCGGAGTACGAAGGGCAGTCCTCCAAGGCCTGCCGGCCTCAACGAACTTGGCTTCAGGATGTCGGCACGACCCTCAGTGGGGCAGCCCCCGCCTTCAGCACACCCAGGCCATAGCCGCTCAGAGCCTTTCCTGTAACATACAGCGTCGCTCGTGAAGTGTATCTCGTCCTCCGACTACGCTCGTCTGTTGGACGAGTAAAGCAGTCTTTACACGTATCGGCAGTCAAACCTGTAAGAATCCTGCATATCGACCGACAAAACCCATAGATTGAAGTCGTGCCATTGACAGCAACGTATGGAGCCACCATGATAGATCAACAGGTTGCTATGCAGAATGACATGCCGGTTTCTGGGCAGGCCAGGGGATTCAATGCTGGAAGGATGGTCATTGCAGCGGTTATCGCCGTTGCGATCGGCGCGTTCTTGTATTTCGATCTGGGGCAATATCTTTCGCTCGATGCGTTGAAACAAAACCGCGATCAGCTGCTGGCATTTACCGAGTCCAATTACGCCGCATCCGTGGCGATTTTCATTCTGACGTATATCGTCGTCACGGGACTGTCGCTCCCTGGCGCAGTGATCCTCACTCTGGCGGGAGGATTTGTGTTTGGCGGGGTGATTGGCACGCTGTTTGTGAATCTCGGAGCTACGACCGGCGCCACGCTGGCGTTTCTTGCCGCACGATATCTGCTGCGCGATTGGGTCGAGCAGAAGTTCGGCAGGTGGATCGAACCGGTGCAACAAGGATTCGCCAAGAATGCCTTCAGCTACTTGTTGACGTTGCGATTGATCCCGCTGTTTCCCTTTTTCGTGGTCAACCTTGTTTCAGGGCTGACCCGCGTGAACGTCGGAACGTACGTGGCGGCGACAGCCATCGGGATTATTCCGGGGTCGTTCGTCTATGCCTATGCCGGGCGTCAGCTTGGCACGATCAATTCCCTGAAAGAAATCGCCTCACCGAACGTCATCGGCGCGTTTTTATTGTTGGGGCTGCTGGCTCTGGCGCCGATCGTGTACAAGAAGTTCTTAGGGAAACCGGCGTGATCGGAATTCTGTGGATCGTGAGAGATGCCTGAGTAGTTTGCAGAAAGGTCGGACGTGATGCCGGAGTATGACCAAGCCCTTGTTTTGCCGAATGATGAGCACAATCAACAGCTCGTCGCCAATGTCCATCCCGGCAATTGGGTCAATCCAGAGCCGGCTGGCCGGTACAACATTGTGGTCATCGGGGCAGGAACCGCCGGATTGATTACGGCGGTTATTGCTGCGAGTCTGGGGGCTAAGGTCGCGTTGATCGAGAAACATTTGATGGGCGGCGATTGTTTGAATGTCGGATGCGTGCCGTCGAAAGGGATGATCCGTGCTGCCAGGGCGTGGGCCGATCTGCGCAATGCTGCTGAGTTCGGCCTCCATGTCCCCGCCGGGGTAAAATACGACTTCGGGGCTGTCATGGCGCGGATGCGAAAATTGCGGGCTCGTATCAGCCGGAACGATTCAGCCCATCGGTACACGAAATTAGGGGTGGATGTGTATATCGGCAGCGGACGATTTACCAGTTCTGACGCCATCCAGGTCGATGGGTCTGCAGGAAACCGAACCCTAACCTTTGCGAAAGCAGCCATTTGCACGGGCGCCCGTGCGGCTGCCCCTCCGACGCCTGGATTGAAAGAGGCAGGGTATCTCACTAATGAAACGGTGTTCTCGCTGACGGAATTGCCGGCGCGTATCGGCGTCATCGGGGCAGGCCCGATCGGATGTGAGCTGGCGCAATCCTTCGCGCGATTCGGGAGCCAAGTTTATCTGGT
>MSXM01000002.1:44719-51242 GCA_002083565.1 Nitrospira sp. ST-bin4
GTGAAGCTCCTCTGTTGCGGGAAAGAGTTGAAAGTTCATAAGACAGAGCTCGGCAAACGGATGACCGTCGATTCACATGGCCGGCAGTTTGATGTGATGGTTGATGAAATCCTTGTCGGAGTCGGACGAGCGCCGAATGTCGAAGGTCTTGGGCTGGATGCCGTCGGGGTCGAGTACGACAAGTCCGGGGTGAAGGTCAATGACCGATTGCAGACCACCAATCCGAGCATCTATGCAGCCGGGGATATTTGCTCACGGTACAAGTTCACCCATGCCGCCGATGCGATGGCACAAATCCTGATTCAGAATGCCTTGTTTCCACATCCCCTGGGGTTGGCCTATGCCAGCGTTGGGTCCTTGACTATGCCCTGGTGTACCTTTACGGAGCCGGAAATCGCGCATGTCGGAATGTACGAGAAGGATGCAAAAGCGAAGGGCATCGAGGTTGAAACCTACACCTACAAGCTTGACGAAGTGGATCGCGCGATTCTTGATGGCGAGGATGAAGGGTTTGCCAGAATTCATATCCAGAAGGGTACGGACAAGATCGTGGGCGCGACGATTGTCGCGTCACATGCCGGCGACATGATCAGCGAGTTCTCGGTCCTTATGAAATCCGGCGCGGGAGCCAAGACACTGGCCGGGACGATCCACCCTTATCCGACCCAGGCTGAGGTGAACAAGAAAGTTGTCAATCTCTGGCGCAAGGCACACTTTTCGCGGCGCACAAAGGATATCCTGGCGAAGCTGTTTGCCTGGATGAGACGGTAGTCTGGATGCTGACAAGATGAGACGGAATCTGTTGGCGCGCATGTTGGTCGTTTTGTGCACGCTGTTGCCGGGCACTTCCGTGCGAGCAGAGGGTGGCGCCGTGCTTGAGGTGGGAAAGTTTTCCACAAGCGAACCGGGCAGCCGCCTGCCCGAGGGCTGGAATCCGCTCACCTTCAAAAACATTCCCAAGCTGACGACATACGAATTGGTGAGAGACGGTGAGCGTGTCGTCATCAAGGCCAGGAGCGATGCATCGGCTTCCGGGTTGACCAAAGCAGTGAAGATCGACCCTAAAGAGTTTCCTGTCGTGCGGTGGCAATGGAAGGTCGATAACTTGCTCAAGACCAGCGATGCGACGCGCAAAGACGGCGACGATTATCCGGCCCGTCTTTACATCACATTTGAATACGACCCCGATAAGGTGAGTTTTGGAAAAAAGCTCAAGTATAAGGCGGGCCAAGTCTTGTTCGGAGACATTCCGATCGGAGCGATCAACTACGTCTGGGAAAGAAAGGCGCCGGTCGGCGCGGTGATCGATAATGCCTATACCGATTTCGTCAAGATGGTGGTCGTGGAAAGCGGTCCCCAAAAGATCGGCGTGTGGATCGATGAATCGCGCAATATCTACGAGGACTATACGAAGGCGTTCGGTGAGGAGCCTCCGTTCATTAACGGCGTGGCGATCATGAGCGATACGGACAACACGAAAGAACGCGTGACGGCGTATTATGGGGACATTATGTTTATGAAAGCGCATTAAGAAAAGCCACGCACACGTCTCAATCTCGCTTGCGGCCCGTTGCTTGTTAAACGCACGGCGTTCACACACACCCGTTGTCCAATCCCATACATTTTCATCATCCTTCTGCTTCCCTGCTCTTGAAGCCAACCGGGCTCCGCAGGTCACTGGCCGAAGCCCAACCTTGTGACGGAAATGTGATGCTTTCGCGAGAACGGCGTGAGACGGCCACGCTATCGTGGGAGAGTCGATTTCTTGCAATTTATTGATGAACCAAGGAGGATGGGATGATACGCAGATTGATGACGGGCGCCCTGGTTACGGCGATTGCGCTTTCAGGGTGGATGGCCACCCCGGTATTTGCCAACGAGGAATGGCAATGGCCAACGGTCTACACCATGTCGAATCAGACAGACGGCAATGCCGTCTTAGCATTCAGGCAGCATGGAGACACGCTGGTTCCTGCTGGATCATTTCCAACAGGGGGGAAGGGGTCAGGAGGTGGGCTGGGCAATCAAGGTGCCCTTGCCCTCAGCGATGACGGCGAGGCCCTCCTGGTCGTGAACCCCGGTAGTCATGATATCTCGGTGTTTGAAATCAGTGGTCGCCACCTGACGCTAATAGACCGAGTGCCTTCCGGGGGGACACGTCCGATCAGTGTTGCCACACATGAAGATTATGTCTATGTATTGAATGCAGGAGGTACCGGCAACATCGCGGGTTTTGAACTGACACAGCACAACAAGTTGAAACCAATCGCTGGATCAATTCAGCCGCTCAGTGGGGCCAACACCGCGCCGGCACAAATCTCGTTCAATCTCTCGGGGGATACGCTGGTCGTCACGGAAAAAGCCACACAGATTATCGATACCTATGCGGTGGATGAGGACGGTGTGGCTTCTGCGCCGGTTTCGCAGCCATCCAACGGCGCAACCCCATTCGGCTTCTCCTTTACTCCGCGAGGGGTATTGGTGGTCAGCGAGGCCTTCGGAGGCGTACCGAATGCGTCTGCCGTCTCGTCGTACAGCCTACGCGATGGACAATTGACCGTCCGGAGCGGGTCGGTCTCCACCACCCAAACGGCCGCCTGCTGGATCGTGATTACCAAGAACGGGAAGTTTGCGTACGCCAGTAATACCGGCAGCAACAACATTTCCAGTTATCGAGTGAGAAGTGCCGGGAGGTTAACGTTACAGGAAGCCGTGGCAACGCCCACCGGAGCCGGCCCCATCGACATGGCCTTGAACAAGAACAGTCGATTCTTGTATGTGCTTAATACTGTATCCAATTCTCTCGAGGTCTTTCAGGTCAATCGTGGCAATGGGCACCTGACTCCAGGGACTGGCGTTTCTGGCCTCCCCAATGGGGCGAATGGCCTTGTTGCGCGATAACTGCCGCCGACGACAGGTCCCTAGTCTCAGGACCACTCAGAGGTCTCGCGTTGGCGGGGCTTCTGAGTGGGTGAGGCCGATTATGTCGGTGCGAATACCGGATCGCCGACGCTGGTCAGGTCATGGTCAATTGTTTGGCGGTGGACAGGATGGAGACGTCATGGCACCTCGCACAATCCTGGTGATTGAAGATGATCCCGACATCGCCCAACTCGTGCAGCTGCATCTGCGCGATACGGGGTATGAAGTTGAAGTGGCGCAGGATGGTTCAGCAGGCCTTCAACAGGCTCTTGGCAAGTCCTATGATCTGGTGATTCTTGATCTTATGCTTCCCGGAGTTGATGGATTGGAAGTGTGCCGGAAGCTACGCGGAACATCGAAGTACAGTTTGGTCCTGATGGTCACGGCCAAGTCGACGGAACTGGATCGGGTGTTGGGCCTGGAGGTCGGCGCAGATGACTACCTCACCAAGCCATTCAGCATCTTGGAGCTCCTCGCGCGAGTGAAAGCCTTGTTCCGGCGCATGGACGCACTTCGCGCCCCTGCTCCCCTGGGGAAGCCCCTGACCATTCGTGCAGGCGACCTAGTAATTGAGGTCGATAAGCGAAAGGTCCAGCTGCGCGGTCAATCAATCGAGCTGACAGCCAAAGAGTTTGACCTCTTGCTCCATTTCGCCCGACACCCTGGCCAAGTCTATACCCGTGCCACGCTATTGGATGTCGTCTGGGGGTATTCGCACGAAGGGTATGAACACACCGTGAATTCTCACATCAACCGGCTGCGGGCCAAAATCGAGGATGATAGCAGTCGGCCCCGGTACATTTTAACCGTGTGGGGAGTCGGCTATAGTTTTTCTGAAGAATGGTCGGAACGGTAAGGCATGTTCAACACGCTGTATGGAAAGTTGGCGGCCGTCCTCTTCGGGCTCTTTTGTGTGATCGGCGCCGTGGCCATTCTGCTCACGCTCTATGCCACCCGATTGTACTTCCAAGAAGCGAGCCAGAAGCTGAATCGGACCTTAGCCGAGCACATGGTGTCCGACAAGGCCCTGATGCAGGAGGGACGGGTCAATGACGAGGTGGTGAAGGACATATTTCACCAGCTGATGGTGATTAATCCCAGTATTGAACTGTATCTACTTGATCCGCAAGGAACGATTCTCACGTTTTCCGCTCCCCCTGGGAAGGTCAAACGACAACGCATCTCCCTTGATCCACTCAATCGCTTCCTGTCTGGCGCCGAGGACTTTCCAATACTGGGAGATGACCCTCGTGATCTTACACGGAAGAAGGTGTTTTCCGTTTTTCCGATTGAGACGTTGGGAGGTTCTATTGAAGGCTATCTGTACATCATCCTGGGCGGGGAAGAATTTGATTCTGTCATGCAGATGCTGACGGAGAGTTATATTCTTCAGCTGAGCCTATGGACCGGAGGAGCCATCCTGGTATGTACCCTCCTAGCCGGACTACTCTGTTTGAAACTCTTGACGAGAAAACTCAACTCCCTGGCCTCGGCGATGGACACCTTCAGGCGCGGCGAACTCTCCGCACAGCCGGACGTCTCGTCTCACTTGGATGCTCGATCATCTGCAGCCGGGCGAGGGGATGAGATTGATCAGCTGGAGATGACCTTTGTTCAAATGGCTGACCTCATCCGGCAACAAGTTCGCCAGTTGAAAGAGACTGATCAGCTGCGGCGTGAACTTGTCGCTAATGTCTCACACGATCTACGCACGCCTGTCACCAGTCTCCAGGGATATCTTGAAACTTTGGTACTGAAGGAAGGCGCGCTGTCGTCTCAAGAGCGACGGCGGTATCTGGAAATTGCCACTGCACAGAGCAAACGACTAGGAGACCTGATTGCAGAACTGTTTGAGCTCACCAAACTGAATTCCCGGGAAATGAAGCCTCGTGTCGAGTCGTTTGCGCTCGGCGAACTGGTGCAGGACGTGGTCCAAAAGTTTCGAGTGATCGTCGAAGGCAAGCAGGTGACGCTCCAGGCGAAGTTGGGGGAAAATCTCCCGTTGGTATCAGCCGATATAGGACTGATCGAACGGGTTCTCGAAAATCTGATCGAGAATGCCCTCAGATACACACCGCAAGAGGGACGGATCACAGTGATCCTGAGCTGCATAGGTGGGAAGATCATGACACAGGTCACGGATACCGGCTGCGGCATTCAGCCGAGTGACCTCCCACATATCTTTGACCGGTACTATCAAGTCGGGAAGAAACATCGAGAAGGTGAGACCGGAGCCGGGCTCGGACTCGCGATCACAAAGCGAATCCTAGAATTGCACGGAAGCGCCATTGAAGTGGAGAGTGTCGTCAATCAAGGAACGACTTTTTCTTTTCACCTGGCAGTTGCCCAGCCGGGTGTCATCCGGGTCACTGCCCCGGCAATTGAATACTTGCCCCAGAAATAAACCTTCCGGTCACACATCACAGACTCCTGTTCCGGCCCTATTCGCTCGACTCACGCGGACACACTATGTTTTCGTCGCTGCCGGGGTGTGATCGTGCGACTGTGTGTTCGATAAACGATCAGTGTGCGACAAAGATGTGATGATTGTGTGATGGCTTAGTGATCACTTCCTGCAAATATATCGGTCAGTACATCATGCCTTCATGGGTGAGCGCTGAATCGATGGGTTTGATCAGAAATCTGTCGTGTTGGAGTGCAGGCCTTGCAGGCAACCGTAGACCGGAGGATGGGTATGAGGACAAGCGGCCCCAGGCATACAGGCTCGATTCGCCGTACTGTTTCGGCAGGCAAGACATCGACGGTGGGCATCGCATCCGATGTGATGAACGATGAGGGTCGGCTGGTGTCACAACTGCGGGCAGGGGAGGAAAAGGCATTCGAAGCCGTCGTTGCCCACCATCAAGAAACGCTCATTCGAATGGCTATGAGGTATGTAGCCAATCGAGCAACCGCTGAGGAAGTCGCTCAGGAGACCTGGATTGCGGTGATGGGCGGCCTGAGTCGATTCGAAGGCCGGTCGTCCCTCTATGCATGGATCTGTGCGATTCTCATCCACAAAGCCAAGGACCGGGGTGTCCGGGAGTACCGTCAGAGAACGTTCTCAGACCTCAATTGGGATACCACTCACTGGAGTGGTGAGCGGGATCCATCTCGACTGAGACTACACGGGGATTGCCTTGGGCGTTCGACGTTCTCCCGCAAGCTTTGGGACGACCGGACGCCAGAGAAGCTGCTGGTAGCAAGACAGGCCACCGCCTGTATGTGGCATGCGATCGAGACCTTGCCCACAGGCCAGAAGGAAGTCCTGATCCTGCGCGATGTGCGGGGCATAGATACCAAAGAAGTGTGTCAGCAACTGAAGATTTCTGAAGCGAATTTCTATGTGCGGTTACATCGTGCGCGAGAACGAGTAAAAGTGGCGGTCGGGTCCGTGTTTGAGATGGGCGACTAGGATGACATCGCAGCCCGACCTGCCTGGACAATGGGCAACGTATAGAGCGACGTACGCGAGCGAAGCAGAGAACCGGAGCATCGTGTCAATGTCGGCGATTCGGCTTCTCTCATGAAAAGTGTATCCCGGACTGTAAGAAAGTCAACGCGTGCCCGACAAACAGTCCAAGTGTGAGCAGCCCGCTTT
>MSXM01000002.1:51278-54572 GCA_002083565.1 Nitrospira sp. ST-bin4
GGAATTCGCGAAGCCACCCCGCGTAACTTCTGCGCGGACGGTGTCTCCCACTTTCTTTTGTCTGAGGTGTTTCGTATCCTGTCCGACGAATAGCTGGACCTGGTTTCCCTCATAGTCTTCGACCGTATAGGTGTTGCCCTTGATTTGTTTTACGGTTCCGCCGATCGTCCTCCATGCGGGACCTGATTTATGATCGCGATGACCGGTTGTAGAAGAAGAGACGGTTTCCGGCGTTCCATCAGCTTCCGAAGCTGGAGCTGAAGACTGAGGTGCTGTCTTAGGTGATTTCTTCGAGTTTTCTGCCAGAGCCGGAGCCGCGAGCATCGCGGTGATCGCCAAGGCAGCCGTCATGATTGACAAAGTGGTGTTGGGATTCCTTTGCATCGAGACCTCCTTATGTGAAGGATCTATATCAACTCCGGCTGATTCAGCAAAGCATATGCCCGGCGATATCGATGAAGAATGTTTGGAATTTCAGCCGGTTATGAAGTCTGCCACCTCAATAGTCTGAAGGCTGTTGGTTGAAATCGGAGAAAAATTGGCAGCTTGGCGTGCAGATCTGCTCATTCGTCATTCAGGAAGGTCGAGCAACACAATCCAATGTTCATACAAATCGAACCAGCCCGGAAGTCTGATGTGGTGTCGGCAGGGCAGGCCCCGCTTTCCGCTGAGGACAGGCCAAGCCTAGGCCGAGCTCTCCTGGGCGGACTGACCAACCTTCTCTCTCGACGCCCATTGCTGGCAGTGTTTCAGGTCAATCTTCGCTGCAACTCTGCCTGCGGGTACTGCAATCTGCCGTTAAATGTCGGCCGGTATGAGATGACTCGTGCAGAAATTCAGAGAGTCTTTACTGATCTCTATCGGGATGGATTGCGATTCGTCTTTCTGCAGGGAGGAGAACCGCTGTTGCGTCGTGACCTGCCTGAGATTCTTGAAGACTTAGCCGGGATCGGATTTCAGGTTACGGTGATCACGAATGGGACTAAGTTGACGGCCGACATGGTGCGGCGGTTCGATGATCTCTCAATATCGCTGTCGATTAGTCTCGACACGCTTAATCGGGCCAGGTATCTCCGGATCCGCGGCGCCGATCAACTGCCTCACGTTCTAGCCGGCCTTGACCTGCTCCAGGATTACAGTTCGCCAAAATTTCTGACCTGTATTGTCAGCGACGTCAATCGTGAGGACGTACGCGACGTCGTCCGATTCGCGCGGGAGCGGGGGTTCTTACCGGTCGTGGGCGCGTATCATTGGGATGTGGGGCTCTATGGGAAGCAAGATCCAACGCTGATGTATGAGCGCCGGCAGGCACGTGGGGTCTTCGAACGGCTGCTCGCGGAGGATATGCTTCCTTCGGGTTACCTGCGGCAATACGCGAAGGACAATATAACATGGCTGCAGGGAGGCCGACTCGCAGCCTGCGATGCCGGGCGTTACAGCATTGCCATCGACGCATCAGGCAATGTCTCGCCCTGTCTCTCGCTGCCGGATGCGGGAAATCTCCTCCGGTCGCCACTCTCTGAAATATTGACGTATTTCAATCGACAAGAGATTCAGAGCTGTTCCGACCGTTCGGCCTGTAACAGACTGGACGGCCGAGTGATCGGATCTGTGCTCCGTCATCCGATTGCAGCATGGCGAACAGCGATTTCCCGGTAACGTGAGGAGAGAAATGAGGTTGTGGACGGCGATAGGCTTGTTGCTCCTGCTCCCGGGCTGCTCCGGTGTCGGCCCATCAGGATTCAAACCGGTCAATCCCATTCCCGCCGCCGAGTTTTCCCATCACCTGTTTCAAGAGACGTTGGCTGCGCATGTGAAGGATGGCCTCGTCGATTATCCTGCGATCGAAACTGACGATCGTTTCGTGGGCTATCTGACGAGGCTCGACCTGGTTGATCCCGATGCCTTTGCCACACGCAACGGGCGGATGGCTTTTTGGATCAATGCCTATAACGCATTCGCCATCAAGGGTATTTTGGATGGATATTCGCCTGTGAGTTATGTGGGACGCTACCGTTACTTTATCGGACGAGAATATCCGGTCGGAGGCAGCACGATTACGCTGTACGATTTGGAGCGGCAGGTGTTGATCAGGCAGTTCCATGAACCGTTGATCCATTTTGCTATCGTCTGCGCGTCCTCTTCGTGCCCGCGACTGCAACCGTGGGCTTATCAGCAGCGTGAGCTGGATCGTCAGCTTGATCATGCCGCCAGGGCTTTTATCAACGATCCTACGCGGAATCGGTTCGACCGGAAACGGAAAGTCGCGTCGTTATCCAAAATCTTCGATTGGTTTGAGGAGGACTTTGCCGCAGCAGCTGGATCGACCTTAGCGTATGTGGCGCGTTATATCGGCGATCCTGAATTAGCGAGGGACCTGGTCGAGTCCGAATATCGCATCGAGTTCCTGGAGTATGACTGGAGTCTGAACGGCATTCCGCCAAAGGAGGTGGCCCGTGATGGTTCGCCCCGATGAACGGGCTCCGATAGCCCGTCTGCTTACTTTTTTGGAACAGGGTGAGCAGATGGCTCATGACTGTGCCACGACACAGGCGTCGATGGTTTTGGAGTCCGGAGCGCGACGATTTCTCCTGAGTCAGGCACGTCAGGAGGCCGCTCATGCCCTGGTCTTCAAGGGGGCGGTGGCATGGCTCGCTCCGAAGCACCTCGGCGATTCACTCTGCTTGCCGGCCATGGAAGAGTATCGCAAGTTGTTGCACGACCGGTTTGCCTGTAACGACCTCTTGGATACAATTCTTGCCGAACAAGTCATTCTCGAAGGCCTGGGAGAGGCCATATTGACTCACATCGAACGAGGATTGGAGAAGAGAGCCGCGCCGTTGGGCCGGATGCGCCGTAACCTGCTTCGCCAAGAAGAAGCCCATCATGGATTCGGGCGGCGCTGGCTGGAGCGGGCGATTGCGCGGGGCGAAACGGATGTGCCGGCGCTTCAACGGCGGGCACAGCAGTACCTGGCCCTCTCAGACGCCATGATTCTAGATCTCGGTGATTTATTCGATAGTATCGATGAAGACCCGGCCCAGTGGGCAGCGGATGTGCGGACCTTTTTACCTGAATGGCTGCGGGACGAGACTCCGAGTCAAGGCCTGATCGCACGGAACTGAGGAACAAACGATGGTCTCAGTGGTTATTCCTGCTTATAACGAAGAGAAAGCGCTGCCGGACACATTGCATGCGCTCTTTTCACAACCGGGAGACTACGAGGTCATTGCCGTCGACGGCGGAAGTACGGATCGCACACGAGATGTCCTCCTTGACGCCGGGTTTTCCGAA
>MSXM01000002.1:54660-64305 GCA_002083565.1 Nitrospira sp. ST-bin4
CGGCGAGTGGCTCCTCTTTCTCCATGCCGATACAGTCCTTCCGGAGGGAGCGATCGAGCGGCTGAACAAGATGGAGGCAGATCGCACGATTCAAGCCGGCGGGTTCATGCATCAATTTTCAGGAGACGATTGGCGGCTCAAGGCGATCTCGTTTCTAGACAATTTCCGCTGCACCAGAAGCCGGATCATCTATGGCGATCAGGCCCTCTTTGTCCGGCGTTCTCTGTTCGAGCGGTTGAAGGGATTTCCCAACCAACCGATTCTTGAAGATGTCGTTTTCTGTGAACGGCTCATCAAGGCGACGGAACCGCTTCTGCTCTTCCCTCCTGTTATCACCGATGCCCGCAAGTTTCTGAAGATGGGCGTCTGGCGAAGTTTCCTCCGCGTCTTGCTCATTATTCTTCACGTCGAATACCGCCTGCCGGTTTTGCCACGTGCGTTTTTCCAAGACATTCGCTAGCTCCGTTTACCTTTCTTCCTCCCCTCCGTCTAATCCATCAGACGAGGACGGAAGGAGGGCTCCATGCAACAGATCCATACCAAGACGGGCGCGCTGATCATTTCACTGACACTGCTGCTGTCGGGCTGTACCTCAACATTGGTTCGCGACGACGTGAAGCGCACCGCCGGATTGGAGGGCCACTGTTCCGGGAGTGAGTGGGTGGACGATTCATCGATAGCGGTATTGCCGGTGCCGATTGTCGCTTTCATCGTGCCTCATTTCGATCTCAATAAAGTCTCCAGTGAGCCCTATCTGAACCGCTGTGGAGGCTCCACAAGGGTCGTCAACCGTGACGTATCGGTCAATCGCATCGCCTGTCTTCCGGCTGGCCTCACGAGAATCGTCACGCTTGGTGTGTGGCAATGGTGTCCGGCGCGTGTTACCTGGTCGGCGGATGTTCTGGGCGAGGCGCCGCAGCCGGCGAGCGCTCGACCGGTCGATCGTTCAAATCAGAAATCTTAATCATCAACTTATCAAACAGGAGTGTAGCTATGAGACAGTCATCGGTTTTGTTCACGCTTCTCGGTGTGGTCGGACTGGCGGGATTAATGACCGCGTGCAGCGACGGTTCTCCGTCGGCATCCGCCAGTGCAGGCGGAGCCAGTGGAAGCGGATCGGCCTCGGCGTCGGGGACCGTTACCGGGTTCGGCAGCATCATCGTCAATGGCAAACGGTTCGAGACAGAAGCCGCCTCCGTGAGCATTGACGACCAGCCGTCAAGTCAGTGCGCTGTTAGTCCAACCAACCGGTGTGGTCTTCAGGAGGGTATGACGGTGAAGGTGTCGGGCTCATTTAACGGCTCGACGAACCGCGCGGCCAATATCGTCCAGGAAGACACGCTGGAAGGGCCGATTACAAGCGTGGATTTTACCAATAGTCAATTTGCGGTGTTGGGGCAGATGGTCCTGGTGGACGACACCACAAAATTCGATTCCGGGGTCAGTCTCAATAACCTGCTTCCTGGTCAGCTCGTGGAGGTCAGCGGGTTTGTAAAATCTGACGGGGTGATCGCCGCCAGCTTAATTGAGCGCAAGCCCGGAACCGGTTGCTCAGCTATCTGCGAGGTAAAGGGGACCGTCAGGAATCACAATGCCGGGCTCGCGACCTTCCAAATCGGCGGACTGACCGTTATCTATGACAACGCCACGCTTATCAACGATATGCCGGTACCGACCGGCAGTAACTGGAACGGCATTTTTGTCGAAGTGAAAGGAACAGGTTTCGATGCCACGACAACGACCCTCACTGCTACGAAAGTTGAACCGGAAAATGAGGGCATCGGCAATGTGGTTGATAAATTTGAGGTCGAAGGGTTTGTGACACAGGCCGGTACACCGAATGGCAATATTATCGACTTCACCATCGGCACCACTCCGGTGAGAACCACGGCGAACACGGAGTTTCGTGGCGGGACAGTCGATGAAATCGTGGTCGGCGCCAAAATGTCTGCGGAAGGCCGCTTCGATGGCACCACCCTCATTGCAAGGCATGTGAAATTCCATGAGAGTGTCAGATTGGAAGGCGACATCGAAACGATAGGAACAAACTCCTTAACGCTCAAAGGGCTCCCGGGTATAACTGTTACCGTGAATAGTCAGACGGAATTCAAAGCCAATGGCGGGGTAACCATCAACAACTTGAGCGATTTAGCGATCAACAACCATATCCGGGTTCGTGGTCGCGTCAGCGGCACTAATTCGGTCATCGCCACACGCATCCAGCTGCGCTCTTCCGACAATGATGTCGATCTGCAAGGGCCGGTGCAGGCGGCGTCTGATCCAACCTTGACGATCCTTGGTGTAACGGTCGATACGACCGGTGTTACTCAATTTGAAGGAGTCGATGACGGGCCTATGAGCCGCGCGGCTTTCTTCGCCGCCGTGCAAGTTGGGACGCTGGTTAAGGTGAAGGGCACATTGAATGGAATCGTTGTGACATGGGACGAAGCGGAGTTGGAGGATTAAGTAGGCGCGCTGCAGTTCGCTGGGTAGAATCAGTCAACAGTGTGAATTGGAAAAAGGAGATTCACGATGAATCGTAGCAGTTGGAAAGAAATTATCCTGGGCACGATCGCCGGACTCTCGCTGCTGACGTCGCCCGCGATAGGGCAGATGAGCAACCCAGCGGAAGAGCCGCCGGCACGTACGGATAATCGCGGTCATGGTTCACTGAACAGCGGGCCAGGCTCGATGAATAGCGGACGCGATGACGGCGATAACGGCCACAGAGGAAGGCACGGCCATGACCGTACGGTCGTGGCTCAGGCCACCGATGATGTACGCCAGGAAGATCGGCGGGAAGATCGAAGGGCCGACCGGCAACAAGACCGCCGTGAGGACCGTCAGGCCGACCGTCGTGAAGATCGGCAGATGGACCGACGAGAGGACCGGCGTGAAGACCGTCAAGTTGATCGGCGCGAGGATCGACAGATGGACCGGATGGAAGATCGCCGGTCCAACTCCGGTGGTGAACTGCGGGGGCTGGATCGGGCCGATCGCGTTGCCGGTGAGCATGGGCGAGAAGGCCGGGAGAATGCTCGTGCCGCCCAGATGGATCGCCCGAACAGGCCGGACAGAGTGGACCGTCCTGACAAACTCGACAGGCCGGAGAGACCGAACAGACCCGAGAGGCCTGACCGGCCAGATCGTATGGAACGACCGGAACGTCCGGATAGACCTGACCGTCCGGAGCGTCCAGAGCGTCCGGAACGGCCAGAACGACCGGAACGGCCGGACAAACCGGAGCGGTCCGGCCGGAACTAATACAGCAGGCGTATCGTATTGGAAGATGATTGGAAGCCGGGTGTCATGAACATATGGCGCCCGGCTTTCGGTTTATGCAGGCCGCAACCGTTGAACAAGAATCGGTTTCACTGTACGCTGGCCGGGGCCGGAGAGCCCCAGAGCGAAAGCTGACGAGGAGTAACAGCAGGAGCCATGATGCATCGAGACATTATGAAACAATGGTGGTCGGTGATGGGTGTGGTCGTTGTATGTGCTGTCGCATTTGCACCGGGGTTTGCGCCGGCGGCGGAGAATCAAAGGGGTGCTCAGGAACTAGGGCCGGCTACTGAAAGAAACTGGCAAGTCGGGATTACACCCAGCTACAGCAGCGGAAATTTCGGCACCAACACCACGAGTGAGTTCGTGTACGTCCCCACGTCGATCCGGCGGCTCTTTCGAGATGGTGATGTCACGGTCGTCATCCCGTTTGTGTCTGTGACGAGCAACGGCACGGCGACCCTGGTTGGCGGCCAGCCGACACCGATAGGCGAGGATTGTTATCGGCGCAGCGGCACGGAATTCCGTTTTGACAAGCCGGAATGTGTGGCGTTGCTCAACTCTGGTCAGTTGGGCGCCAGACAACAGAAGGTGACCCATTCCGGGCTGGGCGATATTATTCTCAGAGGGCGCTACTACGCCGTGGAGGAGCAGGGGTTCCTCCCGCTCATTGCCCTGACGGCCCGCATCAAGGTACCGACTGCCGATGAGGGCAAAGGCCTCGGTACCGGCGCCCTCGACCACGGCTACGGTGTGGAAATGTCCAAGCGGTTCGGCGGTAACTGGATCGGGTTTTTCGACGGCGGCTACAACTTCATCGGAGATCCGGATGGACGGGAGCTTCGAAATCAATATTGGTATGACGTCGGAGGCGGGTATTACTTCACCAGGGATTTCTTGGTGAGCGCCTATTACGAAGAGTATCGTTCTCTGGTGGCCGATTTTGTAAACATCAGGGATGTCTTTTTTGCATTCAACTACAAAGCCTCGGATGCCTGGCGGTATAACGGTGGGGTCACCGTCGGTCTTTCCAACGGAGCGCCGGATTATGGGGTGTCGCTTGGCACCAGCTACAGATTCTAGCCCTTATTCAACGCCGTCATGGCTGTTTACCTTCCCTCTCATTATCCGTCTAATGATACAAGCAGGCCGATGCAGACGGTCCAACGGAAGTAAGCCAGGCTGACTGGAGCAGGATCATGCCGTTGGATCGACAGGACGAGCCCAGCGATGCGCAACTTGTGGCGCGCAGCCTCGCTCAAGACCAAGCGGCCTTCGGGCAGCTGATTGACCGGCATGCGTCCGCGATCGTCAACCTTAGTTATCGGATGGTAGGCAATCGCGCAGAAGCGGAAGATTTGGCGCAGGAGACGTTTCTCGCGGCGTACAAAGCCCTATCGACGTTTCGAGCCGACTCGAAGTTTTCAACCTGGCTCTACCGTATCGCCACGAATAAGTGCAAAGATTGGCTCAGGGTCAAGAGGCCGGGGCAAGGGCAGTACGATCTGGACGCGGATGAGAGTCTGGATCTCTATGTGACGGAAGACCGAACCCCGGAAGTGCTGTTGTCCCGGCAGCAGGTCGCCCAGGAGTTGGAGCAGGCGATTCAGCGATTGCCGCCGCTCTATCGAGAGGCCTTCGTGCTGAAGCATGTCGAAGGATTGAGTTATGAGGAGATGGAGGACATTCTCGGCGTGAGCGGCGATACCTTAAAAATGCGTGTGTATAAGGGGCGGGTGCAGCTGAGCCGGGAACTGGCGGCACTGAACCCGATTCGATAGTACCGGCGCACAAGCGGGATGGTTCCTATGAATAACCACGATCTTTTGGTTCAACGGTTTCTCGACAATGAATTGTCTCCGGGGGAGCGAACGGCGTTTCTTCAGGCGGTGGATGCCGATGCTGCGCTGCGCCGGCACTGGCTGAATCTTGAGGTGATCGCTGCGGAAGCAGCACAATTGCCGAAGATCGTGCCCTCGGCACAATTTCTCGGCCGGTTGAAGGCTCAGGTGGTTCCTTCATCTCCCGGTCTCTGGACTCGTCTGTGTGCCGCTGTCACGACGCCGCGTACGCTCGAGTGGAATCTTGCCGGAGCGATGGCGGCGGGCTGTATCGCTGTCGTGGCCGTGGCGGGATTGCTCAGGCTGGCGCCGGAACGGATTGTGGAGGTGCCCATCGCAGGCACGCCGGCGCAGACCGCTTCATTCGATACCTCGTCAGAGCCCAAAGTGTTCGTGCGTCTGATACTCGTGCAACCCAATGCGCAATCCGTGTCGGTTGCAGGAGATTTCAACGGATGGAATCCGGCCCAAACCAAGTTGGACCGGACGGATGGAGGGGTCTGGACCGTGACGATTCCGCTCAAGCCGGGCCGCTATGAATATATGTTCGTCGTCAATGGGAAGCAATGGATCGCCGATCCTCTTGCGGCTGAAGATGCCGGCGATGGATTTGGCTCACAAAATGCGGTGCTCGATGTGGCCATTTAGTGCAAACCGGGGAGTGCTTGCAACGGGCCTGAGCCTCCAGTACTCTCTCGCGCATGGAAGCGAGATGGAATGGATTCGGCTGCGCTCTCGGTCTTGTCCTGCTGGGGACCATGCTGATGGTCGGCTTGGTAGGGTGCGCGAAGGCCAAGGTGGTGAAGCCGGAGTTGCCCAAGTCTTTGGCCGGGATTGTCCGGTTCACAATACTTGCGCCGGGGGCCAAACGGGTACATCTCGTCGGGTCTTTCAATGGCTGGGGGAAGAACGCGACGCCGATGAAGATCATGGATTCCTCCGGGCTGTGGTTGGTGGATGTTCCGCTGAAAGAAGGCGAACACACGTTCATGTACCTGATTGACGGCACTCGATGGATCACGCCGTCCTTGGCAGAAGACTTTGTCACAGATGGTTTCGGACAGGCCAACGGGGTTGTCATTGTACGGTAAACCGATGAGTACGCGAACCGACATTACGATGTGGGGACTGACCTTGGCGGTGACGCTGGTGTCCGCTCAGGTCTTGGCTGAACCTCTCTCCATTCAAGAGCGGGAAGCAATCACACGACTTGGTTCGGTGCAGGGTCGTGCCGCAAGTGAAATCAATACCTTACTCGATCAAGTAAGCAAGGCCGGTGAGCGGGGGCTTCCGACCGATTCGTTGCTGAACAAGTTGAAGGAAGGTTTGGCGAAGGGGGTTGAACCTACTCGCATCGATCCGGTGCTGCGACAGATGACATCCCGGCTGGAATCCGCTCGCGAAGTTTTGGAGGAAGCGAAAGCCCGCGGCATGGAGGAGGGAAACCGGCAGCGCGCGCTGGAAACACTGGCGGAAGCCTTCACGCGGGGAGCCACGAAGGATGAAGTGCGCGAACTGAGCCGCTTGGCGCAAGACGACCGGCATAAAGCGACACAGGAAGAACTGGCGGCAGGGGCCAAGAGTCTGGCGGTCATGAAAGAAGGACGGATTCCCTCCAAAGAAGGGACCGCCTTGGTCGGGGAAGGCATTCGACAGGGCTATCGCTCGTCGGAACTCCTGGATCTTGGCCGGGAAGTCAAACGCCGGGGGTCGGATTTTGAGGAAGGCCGTGCCAGCCTGCAACAGCTGCGCGAACAAGTCAGCCGGGGTGAGAAAGGCGACCGGCTCTTCCGTGAAGATCGTAGCGGCTCCGGTAGCGGCGATCGCGGAGACCGTAGAGATCGAGGCGATCGGGAAAAGCGGGACGACTCTGGGCGCGACCGGCCCGATCGTCAGGACCGGTCCGGCGGCGATCGATCGGATCGCATCGATCGTCCTGAGAAGGCGGATCGTGTCGAGCGCCCCGACCGCATTGAACGCCCTGAAAGAATCGATCGTCCTGAGCGGTCTGACCGCTCCGGCCGTGGCCGCGACTGAGCTGTGAGTTTTGAGTTTCCCCGTTCCCTCCCAACGGAAATCTGCAACAGCTATTGGCCCTTTCCCACTGGATATTATCGCTTTGGATTGAGGGGCATTTCCCGCATGAGACGACCCTGCTAGAATGCAGGCATGGATGTCATCGCCACGCACAGCAATGCGGATTTCGACGGTCTCGCATCCATGGTGGCAGCACGCAAACTCTATCCCGACGCTAAGCTCATTATTCCCGCAGGCGCACAGGAGGCGCTGCGGAACTTTCTCGCCTTGCACGATCTCGGCATCACCAAACTCAAAGACGTCGACCTCGCTCAAGTGACCAGGTTGATATTGGTCGATACGCAGGAGCCTGATCGAATCGGCGCGCTCAAATCGTGTGTCGAAAATCCCACCGTCGAAGTCGTGGTGTTCGATCACCATGTCGATCAAGACTCACCCTGTGCCGGCCGCTCAAAGCAGTCCGTCGTGGAATCGGTCGGTGCCACGACGACGATTCTGGTAGAAGTTCTCCGCCAACGGCAGATTGCGGTCACCCCGTTCGAGGCAACCGTCATTGCGCTGGGGCTTTACGAAGAGACCGGCTCGTTTGCTTTTTCCTCAACCACCCATCGAGATCTGGAGGCCGGCGCGTTTCTCCTCGCCGCCGGCGCTGATCTGAACATGATCGCAGACACCCTACGCCGTCCCCTTGATCCGGATGCCGTTGCGTTGTTGAATGATTTCCTGGAACACAGCGACGTCCATTATCTGGAAGGGCATAAGGTATTAGTGGCGACCAGTACGATTGACCGCTGCCACGGCGAAGCGGCCGGCGTGGTGCATATGCTGGCTGATATGCAGGGAGTCGATGCCGTCGTCGTGGCGGTCATGATGGAAGATCGGGTGCAGGTAATCGGCCGAAGCCGCAGACCTGAGATCGATGTCGGATGGATTGCCCGCGAGTTCGGCGGTGGGGGGCATGCCGTGGCGGCAGCCGCCACAGTCAAAACACAAACCTTGGCGGAGGTCAAAGAGCGGATCGTTCAACTGCTCACGACGCACTATCGTCCCACCTTGCTTGCCCAGGATGTCATGACCCGACCGGTCAAAGCGGTCGACGCGGACACCACCATCAGCGAGGCCGGGCAACAGATGACGAATTACGGGGTGAACGTGTTTCCTGTGCTCGATGAGAAAGATCGTTTTGCCGGAATCGTCAGTCGGGAGCTGATTCAGAAGGCCTTGTTTCACCGGCTGGGCAAGAATCCCGTCAGCACTATCATGCAGGCCGATGTCTATACGGCACAGCCGGACACCCCGTTTCATGACATCGAGCTCACGATGATCGAACGGAACCAGCGCTTTGTGCCGGTCATGAGTGACGCCACGGTTATCGGCGTCATTACCAGGACGGACTTGCTGCGGACCCTGCACGACGATGTGCTGAAGACAGCCAGGAAGAGGACCATTCACCCGGGTGAACCGGAGAGTGAGGTGGGTGGGTCGCATCGTAACGTGAAAGGATTGCTTCGGAGCCGTTTGCCGCGGGACGTGGTCAGCTTGCTTGAAGAAGCGGGGCGGTTGGCTGATCGTTCCGATGTCGCACTCTTTGTTGTCGGCGGCTGCGTGAGGGATCTGCTCCTTAATATCCAGAATTTAGACCTGGACCTGGTGGTGGAAGGAGACGGGATCGCCTATGCGCGCAAGCTTGGCGAGGTGCTGCATGCGCGGGTGAAGGTGCATGAGCGGTTCGGGACCGCAGTCCTCCTGTTGCCGGATGGGTTCACTCTCGATGTGGCCACCGCAAGAACAGAGTATTACGAGTATCCCACAGCCCTCCCGACGGTCGAGCAGAGTTCGATCAAGAAGGATCTCTACCGGCGTGATTTCACGATCAATGCGCTGGCTGTCCGGTTGAACGAAAAGGGCTTTGGGGATGTGCTGGATTTCTACGGCGGGCAGCGGGATTTGAATGACAAGGTCGTGCGGGTGTTGCACGGGTTGAGTTTCGTCGAAGATCCGACCAGGGTGTTTCGCGCCGTTCGCTTTGAGCGCCGGTTTGGATTTCATTTGGGCCGGGATACGGCCGCCCTGATCGCCGGGGCTGTGAAGATGAGTTTGTTTCATCGGCTGTCCGGCCATCGCGTGCTGGAAGAATTAAAGTTGTTGCTGGGTGGTCGGGAGCCGAAACATGCGGTTCAGCGTCTGGCGGATTTGGATCTCCTGAAGTTTATCCATCCCAAGTTGCAGTGGACCGATCGGTTGAAGGCACTGTTGGATGCCATCGAGCAGGCGGTGGATTGGTATCAGCTGCTGTATCTCGACCGGAAGATGGAGCCGTGGCTGGTCTATACGATGGGACTGTTGGAGGTCTTGCCGGAACGTGCGGTGGCAGAGTTGCTCAAACGATTTCCCTTTTCCGAGCCGGAAGCCGCCAAGCTCAAAATGGCCCGCGCCGGCTGCCACACTGTGATCCGTAGGCTTGGGGGTAAGAGAGTCCTCAAGC
>MSXM01000108.1:0-5796 GCA_002083565.1 Nitrospira sp. ST-bin4
TCGTCGTCCCGTGGAATAAGCGCGCCGCACCGATTTAAACTCGGTTCCTGTGGCGCCGCCGCATGGGGCCAATAGGCCCCTCGATCGATTTCTTGCAGCGCCTCCGGCTGCCCAAGCTCACGTAACCGCACGAAGGCCTTATGGCTCACAAAAAATTGATCACAGCTCTTATTGATAACGATCTTTTTCATCGTAGGTCTCCCGTTGTACACAAGGTGGCATTACGCCGCAGTACCGTGACGTGATCACAGGCGAGGCCATGAATCGGTGGTGGTTATGCGCCAGGCGCTGGGTCTTTGTACCCGATATAGTTCCCGGTCCAATGAGAATACCGGCGATTGGCCCAGGTGGTCACTTCCTCTTTCTGAAGCTCTCCATACCGCTTTTGCAGAACAATGCCAAATTGTGCCCAGTTGCCTTGAATCTCAGTGAGATCCTCATCGGTAATCTTATCCCATTTCGCCTTCAGCGGTGTTTTGAGTTGATTCCAGAATTGTCCGAACTGTTCCTGATTCACGATGAACTCCTTCAGTGAAATGGTGGGAGCCTCCCAACCCGCATCGATCAACACCCACAGAGGATGTGCGTCGGTCAGACGGGTACAGACAGAGACTCTGGCGTAGCAGCGGCGGAGACCGGGGAATCAAGCGCGCGGGAAGGGGAGGGATGCGCGAGCGATGAGACAGTCGGCGTGGCTCAATACGTCACCTTTAGCTTATAGAACCAAGACTGTTCCTGTCAATGGAGCGTCAGACCTCAAGATGATCAGGGCCCAACGGAAGAATGTTCTCGTTTGTCCAGGCGGTTGTCCTCGCCTTGAACTTCCCCAACCCATTTGCTATTCTTCGCCCGCCTTTCGTGCGTTAATGTGCAACCTTCCATATAGATTAATTCAAGGAGTGGAACTATGGCCGGCATCAAGCGGGCGTTGATCAGCGTTTCTGAAAAGACTGGCGTTGTGGAGATGGCCAAGGGGCTCGAAGCGCTTGGCGCGGAAATTTTGTCGACTGGCGGGACGGCGAAGGCCCTCCGCGAGGCGGGTATCAAGGTCACAGATGTGGCGGCCTATACCGGTTCGCCGGAAATTCTGGATGGCCGTGTGAAGACGCTGCATCCAAAGATTCACGGCGGCTTGCTGGGGCGTCGATCGCTTCCGGCCCACGTCGATCAGATGACGCAACACAATATCGGCCCGATCGATGTCGTTGTCGTCAATCTCTATCCCTTCGAAGCCACTATCGCCAAGCCCAATTGCCATTTTGACGATGCGATCGAGAATATCGATATCGGCGGACCGTCGATGCTCCGTTCGGCGGCAAAGAATCATGAGGATGTGCTGGTGTTGGTCGATCCGGTGGACTATCCCAGAGTGTTGGATGCCATCAAGGGGAATACCGTCACGCGCGCGCTGCGCCGTGAATTGGCGATGAAGGTGTTCCAGCACACGGCGCGTTACGACAGGTTGATTGCCGGATATTTGGAGAAACAGGTGCAGGGCGAGGAGATCAAGTTCCCCAAGGTGCTGTCGCTCCAGTTTGAGTTGGCAGAGACGCTCCGCTACGGCGAAAATCCACATCAGCAGGGTGCGTTCTACCGTGAGCTCGGTTCAAATGAACCGTCGGTCTCTCGTGGCACGATCTTGCACGGCAAGGCCATGTCCTATAACAATTTCCTCGACGCCAATTCGGCCCTGGAGCTGGCGAAAGAATATGATGAGTGCGCCGTCGCGATTATCAAACATAACAATCCTTGCGGCGTGGCGCTCGGATCGACGCCGGTTGAGGCGTACGTGAAGGCTCGGGAGACCGATCCTGTGTCGGCCTTCGGCGGTGTGATTGCCTTCAATCGACCGGTTGATCTGGCGGCGGCGAAGGAGATTACCTCCACATTCGTCGAGGTGGTCATTGCTCCCAGCTTTGCCGATGATGCGTTGGCCGAATTGAAGCGGAAGAAGGATTTGCGTCTCTTGGACGTTGGACCACTGACAAAGGTCAAACAAGAAGGCTACGATTTGAAGAAGCTCGTCGGGGGATTAATCGTGCAGGATCGTGATCTCGGTGTTCTGACGGACCTGAGATCGTTGAAGGTACCGACCGTCCGCAAGCCGACGGACGAAGAGTACGCCGCCTGCGCTTTTGCGTGGAAAGTCTGTAAACACGTTAAGTCAAACGCCATCATCTACGCCAAGCCCGGGCAAACGGTCGGGATCGGCGCGGGACAGATGAGCCGGGTGGATAGCGTCAAGCTTGCCGCCATGAAGGCCCAGATGCCGGTCAAAGGTTGCGTCATGGCCTCCGACGCGTTTTTTCCGTTCCGTGACGGCCTCGATGCGGCGGCACAAGCGGGAATTACTGCGGTCATTCAGCCGGGCGGGTCAATCCGTGATGCCGAAATTGTCAAAGCTGCAGATGAACATGGCTTGGCAATGATTCTCACGGGTATGCGCCATTTCCGCCATTAGCTGGATGCTGAAACAGACCCCTGACTTTGTTCTCGGCTCGAAAACATCCTCACCGTAGCCCGCCGGGACAGAGCTACTTTATGGTAGCTCGGGGTGGGAGGGTGAGGAAGTTACGCCTCCGGCTTTTTCTCGCCTGCAGTCTCGTTGGAGAGTCTGTTTGAGCGTCCTCATGAGTATGTGGCTATAACCGGAAAAGATACTCCTGTGAAAATNNATCTTGTCGTCGGTGGTGGGGGACGCGAGCACACGATTGTGTGGAAGCTTGCGCAGAGTCCGCGGAAACCAGTCTTGTTCTGCGCACCGGGCAATGCCGGAATCGAATCGATGGCCACCTGTGTGCCGATCAAAGCCGACGATATTGCGGCGCTGAAAGATTTCGTCATCAGGGAGCAGATTGACTTTACGGTCGTCGGACCGGAAGCGCCTCTTGCGTTGGGAATTGCCGATGAGTTCCGCCGCGCCAAACTGAAGATTTTTGGTCCTACCAAGAATGCGGCGAGGTTGGAAGCCAGTAAAACTTTCTCGAAAGATGTGATGGCGCAAGCCCAAATTCCGACTGCGCGAGCCAAAAGTTTCGATAAAGTAGCCGAGGCGCTGGCCTATCTTGAGCAGCATGAATTGCCTGTGGTTATCAAGGCGGACGGTCTGGCCCAAGGGAAGGGCGTCATCATTGCCACAACAAGGGAGCAGGCTTGCGAGGCGGTCGTCGATGCGATGGAAAAAGGCGTCTTCGGTCAGGCAGGCAAGCAGGTGTTGATCGAACAATTTCTCAACGGTGAAGAACTCACGATCATGGCATTCACAGACGGCCAATCCGTCGTGCCGATGTTGCCGGCGCAAGATCACAAGCGGGTAGGGGATGGGGATACCGGGCTCAATACCGGCGGTATGGGCGCCTATTGTCCAGCGCCGCTGGGCACACCAGCGCTTCGTGAGCATGTCGCGCGCGCAGTGTTGCAGCCGATTGTGGAGACGATGTCACGACTGGGATCGCCCTTCCAGGGAGTCCTCTATGCCGGTCTCATGGTCGTCAATGGCATGCCCTATGTGTTGGAGTTTAATGCTCGTATGGGTGATCCGGAGACGCAGGTGGTGCTGCCTTTGCTCAAGACGGATTTACTCGACGTGATTGAGGCGGTTATTGAACATCGCCTCGATCAACTCAGAGTCGAATGGCATCATGACACGGCGGTCTGCGTTGTGATGACGTCGGGCGGATATCCTGGCCAATATCAGAACGGATTTCCTCTGCATGGCTTGCAGAGCGAGGCGGCTACACATGCGCTTGTTTTTCACGCGGGAACTGCCAGGAAGAATGATGCTGTTGTGACTGCCGGTGGACGTGTCTTGGGAATTACCGGACAGGGAGCAACGTTGAAAGAAGCACAAGCGGAAGCCTATAAGGCGGTATCCGCAATTTCATTCGAAGGGTGTCATTATCGAAAGGATATCGCCTATCGCGCGGTGACTCCCTAGTCCTCGATTTGCAGGTTGGTTTCCGTACGGATGTCAGAAATCCTTCCATATAGTGCCGGTGACGTGCACCGTGTATCAGACCAGGTCAAACAGGTAGTGGCACGTGGCGGCATCGTGGCGGTGCCGACGGAGACCTATTACGGTCTTGGTGTAAATCCATTCGATTCACAAGCCGTAGACCGGTTGCTACGCGTCAAGGGCCGGCCGGACGGCAAACCGATTCTGGTGTTGATTGGAAACCGTGGACAGCTCGCGAGGCTGGTCCAGAAGGTCTCCCGCACCGCCTCACTTTTGATGGACAGGTTCTGGCCCGGTCCGCTCACAATCCTCTTTACGGCCGCGCCGTCACTTCCAAGCAATCTGACAGCGGGGACCGGCACGATCGGCGTGCGGTTCAGCTCTTGTGGCCCATTAGCTGACCTGTTAGCAGTCACAGGCCCTCTCACAGGAACGAGCGCCAACCGTGCCGGCGAATCACCTGCGCAATATGCGAACCAGGTACAGGACAGTCTGGGACAAGACCTCAGTCTCATTGTTGATGCAGGACCAACCCCTGGGGGACCGCCATCGACTGTCATCGATGCACGCGAAACGGCATGCGTGATTCGCGAAGGTGCCGTCACTCGACAGATGCTACAGGACGTGTTACAGACAGCAGGAATCTCGCTAATGTGAGATCTGTGTTGATATTGCAATAGTTATCGAATTCACATTCCTGGTTATTCGAGATAAGGAGGATAGAAATGATGATTGTGGGGAAAAGACAAGCGATGTCATTGGCCGGCGTCGCGCTTGGGCTCGGTTGTTTGATGAGTATGACGGGATGCGACTATTGGCCTCCGGCGTTGCAAGCTCAGGTCGAGCAACTTCGATCGGAGACACAAACCCTGGCAACAGAGAAGGCGCAACTCCAGGTACAGATCAACGACCTGTCGAATGCACGGCGGGATTTACAATCGCAGCTTGATGAGATGAGTCGGGTCAGTCGAGAGAAGACCGTGATGATTACGAGTCTGCAACACCAAGTCGATGCGCTGCGCGCCAAAGGGGCAAAGGCAGTGGCATCTGCCAAAGCCCCGGTAAGGCCGGCGGCGAAATCCACGGCCAAACAACCGGTTAAGAAACAGGCGGCTCCTAAGAGGTAGCAGGGAGCTGTCAGGTCGAACTTGACGACGTTCCTGATGAGGGGGCACTGCTGGACGAGGTGCTGCCGGTTGTCGAGGGGGTGGTTGCCGGAGCCGTCGTGGCAGGTGCCGGGGAGGCTGGCGTCGCCTTCTCAGTAGTCGCTGCCGGTTCTTTCTTGGTGCCGGACGTCGAGTCGGATGATTCGCCCGTCGGCGGTTTCATCTTGTCGGAATAATCCGTCACATACCACCCGCTTCCTTTGAACATGATCGCAGGAGCGGAAATAATACGGCTGACCGATTTCCCGCATTTGGAACAGGCGGCGACGGGATCGTCTTTCATGCTCTGCTTCAATTCAAACCGGTATGAGCAATCCTGACAGAGATATTCGTAGATCGGCACCGGGCCTCCTTGTTTACATGTCGCTGTTCAGCTCTATGGGGCAACCCGCCCTTCGTCAATAGGGTTGTCACTCACGCGGTTAACTTGCCAAATGCCACTGCCACTCGGTCCATCCCACGCTCGATCGATTCCATGCTGGTCGCGTAGGAAAGCCGGATGTGCTGGTGACTTCCGAAGGGCTCTCCGGGAACAACGGCAACATGAAAGTCTTTCAACAGGTATTGCGCCAGTTCATGCGGCGTTCGAATGATGCCGGTCTGGGCGCTTCGGCCAAGAATTCCACTGATATTAGGAAAAGCGTAAAACGCGCCGGTCGGCATGCGGCAGGTCAC
>MSXM01000108.1:5851-6003 GCA_002083565.1 Nitrospira sp. ST-bin4
ACCATCTTTTCCGTAAAGGGTTGGCCAAGCCGTAATGCCGCGACGGCGGCCTTTTGTGAAATAGAACAGGGATTCGATGTGCTCTGGCTTTGAATGTTGGCCATTGCCGTCAGCAGGTCTTTGGGACCTGCGGCATAGCCGATCCGCCAGCC
>MSXM01000109.1 GCA_002083565.1 Nitrospira sp. ST-bin4
CCGGTCAGGGCATAGGTACCGTCCCATTCGCTTAACTCGATCCATCCATTCGTCCGATCGGAAAAGAAATTCTGATCGGTGTAAAACGTCAGGTATTGTTTGTAGAGATCAGTTTCCAAATGGAGCATGTGGCGCAGACCTACGAGGCCGGTATTGTCAGGCCTGGCGGCAAACGATGGATTATGGGCAAAGACGCTGGTCAGAAAATAGCCGGCGAACAGGCTTTCTTCGGACTCCCGCCCGTTTGAATCAGGATTCTCAAGTGAGGGAAGAGGGCGTCCGTATTTTTCCAGCGCCTGAGCCTGTAAGGGCCAGATCACAAAGAGGGTGAGCACTATCCATGGAATCATGGATCTGCTGTCGCGCTGTACGTTAGGAGCATCACGATTTCCCATGATCAGCTGGTTGGAACAATGAAAAGTGATGGTCTCGCCCGATGGCGCTATTGCCCGCAGGATTCGAAAATCTCTTCGCAATCGTTTGAGGCGTCGAAGGTGGGCGGTACGAAGCGGTAATGGACGTCGACAACACGGTCATTTTGAAAAATGACCGTGGCCCAGCACCCATGGCGGATCGTCGAGACGCTGCCTTTGCCAACAGGCTGCGATTCTTCAAGAATCGGCGCTTCCCGATAGTATCGAAGCAGAGTGAGTCCGCTCTCCTCAATTTCTTTTTTGGGGGCCCCGGCACAGGTGAGGATGGCTGCCTTGGATTGTCCCGCTACGCGTTGCTGATTGGGGTATTCGCCGACCGTGGCCGGTGTAGAACAGCCCGCCAGCCATGCCATTCCGCAGAGCGCCAACCCCAGGACAGTAAGGTGCGATCCCGTCATGAACGGCATTGTTGTCCGATCCTAAAAGAAAAGCAACGGCTGGTGAAGGCCTCTCAGCGGGAAGGAAACAATTCGGCGGGTGGGATCAGCCCACGAGGTCAGGGTCCAAACGGTTCAGAGGTTTGACAGATAGGGCCTTGATCTCGTTGTAGACGATGACCCGGCCAACTTGGCGTAGACGGCTGAATACCCCTTCGACAATCACAAAATCGCCTTCACGGACTTCCAGCTGGCCAAGACTGATGACTTTCAGCGTGCCGGCCTGGTCTTGCAACAGAAATCCATAGGCCGGTTGTCCCTGCCGGTTTGTCGCCAGCTGAACATTCGTGACCTTTCCGGCGACGACTACGTCTTGATGATCATATTGCTCCGGATGCGCCAACAATTCCGCAATCTCGGTCAGGCTGGAAGCATTTGCTGATGTCTCCAGAGAGAAGGATGTGGAAATCCCTGTGGTGACTAGAATGAAAAGCGTAACGGCAAGTAGGGGAAGGGAGTGTCGGATCGCAGGATGGGGTGTCAGCATGGTGGTCGAATTATACCGTATTGAGACGGGATGGCAAGCAAGGACTGGTTACCACTTATCCGAAGCTCTGCCGCTCACATCTTCTCCGATAAAGTTGTGAAGAATCTGTTTTTGTAACTCAGTAATCTCCACACGTCCGGTTTCACTCTGACCAGGGATTGCGCCTGCCGGGTCTTTGGGAATCGGCGCAGTTCGCTTGAGCAGCTCCTGCTCCAGTGCTTCAGGGGTCCTATCGAAATCGTTTTGCATGGAGACCAGCCGTTGCAGCCCGAACAGGGTGCGGGTCGATTCGCTGTGCATCGCGTTGGAACTTGCGCCATAGACCAGTGAGTTCCAAAACTTGACTTCACTCTCCTCCGGAATGCCGACAGCCACATAGGCGACCAATTTCTCAATCAGAGCGGACTCAGTTTGTTCGAGCCCGTCATACGTGGCGATCGATCGTTCGATAGGGGAGGCTGAGAGGACTGCCATCGTGTCGTTCCACAGAGTGAGCGGAGGAAGACCATTCGGCGGCAATGGCACTTCCGACAGCTTTGCTTGAAGCGCTAAGAGATATTGGGACAGGAATTTCACTTTGCGGGCTGCCAGTGTGCTGGCTGGTATGCCCCAGATATGGCCGATCTCATGGTCTTGCAAGATCGTCTGGTTGGATGTCTGGCGTTCTCGTTCGGCTAAGGCGAGGCGTTTTCTAAATCGTTCAGCAAATCGCAACAAGGTTTGCATCTCAATAGCCAGGCGATAGTTCTGGTAGTCCTCGGCTGAGATCTCATCCTTTTCCCAGCGCTCTTCCAATGTCCGAAGCGCGGGGCGTGGGACGGCCGTGCGGGCTTGCGATTTCAAATTGTGGATGGTGTCGGCGGAGATACCCCTGGTTGCCAGGAGCGATGCGGCACAGTTGGCCATTGCGTCGGCCGTCTCGAGTAGTTTCTTGAGCGCGAGGCATTGCAGCCATGTGCGCTCCCGGCGGAGCCGAGCCCGCCGGCGATATTCGTTCCGTCGGCTGGTCATTGCCGCGATGGATTCCTGTGTCATTGTGGTAATGGGCTTTTTCCCGGAGACGCATCGGGGATCGGGCCGATCCGCGACCATATACAGGATTTCCTCATGTGTGATGTCGAGATGTTGGATCAGCAAGAGCTTGAGCGTGATGCGGCCTTGAATCGGAAGGCTTGCGATCACGTCCTCGATCAGGCCGACGGTCAGGGGAGCAGGCATCACCGATTGCGTCATGGTGTCCTTAGAAAGAGCAAGGTACGGGTATGGTGGAGCGATCGTTCTTATGCGGTGCCGGTTTGTCGATGATTGGTTTCAAGATATAGAGCGACGTATTCTCGCACATCTTGCACGGTACCGCTGATGAATATTTCTCGCGGGATCTCTACCCGCACGAGTTGGGAGGGATCGACACCACGATCCTTCGCGTAGGTCTCGTCGATATAAAGACTTACGGAGCCATCCGGGAAGCGGAGGGCGTAGAGAGCAGTGGTGTCGGCCATTGAGACCAGGTCCGTCGGTCAAAGTTAGTCATGTAGAGGTAACACATGCTTCGCGCGCCTGTCAAAGCTCGTGAGATCGAGGTCAAATCTCAAAAGAAGACGGCCTTCGATGGCAAGATCGAAGGCCGCCTGTTTCCAGCATTCCGTCTCGGCCTCAGCCTGAGGTTATCTGAACTATCCGCCAAGCGTATCGAGGGTTTCCTTGAGGCTCTTGCGGATGCAGGTGAAGATCGGCGTGTCCCGCAACGTATAGCGCGAGCCTTCAGTCTCCCGCAGCGCCATCACCAGGTCCAGAAAATCCTCCGGCTTGTCGCTCTCGAACGCCACCACCCATTCCTGATCGTCCAGCCCGAACGAATAGGTCGTGTTCAATTTGACCGACGGAAACCGGTGCCCCACTTCGATATGCTCGTCCATCATCCCCTGCCGCGCCGCTTTGGTCAGCAAAAACCACTCCCGCGTCTTCAGGAACGGATAGACGAAAATGTATTTCCCCTTCCCCGGCACCACGGTGAGCCGCTTGCTCTCCTGGCCCTCATGGGTATGGTGATCCACATAGACGGACCGCTTGGTCATGGCCAGATAGGAATAGGGGGTGCTCAGATACTTCCCCAGCCCGGAGGCCAGCATCTTGGCCGACATGTCCTGAAACAG
>MSXM01000016.1:0-1696 GCA_002083565.1 Nitrospira sp. ST-bin4
CCTCACACACAGCCCGTTCAATTGCAGCCGGACTTGCCACGCATGTCACGATACGGCCTTGATACAAATCGTCCAGATACCGCAGCCGCTCGACGTCCAGGTTGATGACTGTGACTTGAGCCCCCATCCCCACGGCAATACGAATCGCCGACATCCCCACGCCACCGGCGCCGAGTACCACCACCTTGCCCGACTCCACACCCGGCACCCCGTGCAACAACACACCCCGGCCGCCATGCGTCTTCTCAAGGTAATGTGCGCCAACCTGCACCGACATCCGCCCGGCAATTTCGCTCATCGGTTTGAGCATCGGCAGACTGCCGTCTTTGGCCTCGGTCGTTTCGTAGGCAATCGCCGTCACCTTCTTATCCATCAATGTCCTGGTCAGATCGGGGAACGAGGCCAAATGCAGATAGGTGAACAGGATCTGGCCGGGGCGAAACAGATGACATTCGGCGAGCAACGGCTCTTTGACCTTCACAATCAAGCCGGCCTTCTCAAACACTTCCTCCTTCGATCCGGCGATCGAGGCCCCGGCCTTGCGATACTCGTCATCGGCAAACCCGCTCCCTTGCCCGGCCTTTGGCTCGACCCACACTTCATGTCCCGCACGGCGCAACGCCGATACTCCCTCCGGCGTCAAGCTGACGCGATATTCATGATCTTTGATTTCTTTGGGAACACCGATAATCATTCTGCACCTATTGAGCAGGCCTGAGCGGTTGGCCCGTTGCCACTTCGTACGCTTCCGCCAGCGTCGAGACTTCTGTCACTTTTATGGATCGTGCCATTCCCTTGTCGGCAATTGCAAATGTTTGCTGGCCTGCCGGCAACAACAATTCATGAAATTGCGGGAGCAAATGGCAGCCCTCGATCTTGTGCTCCAATCCGCCGACCGGGCCGATAACGAGATTCTCGTCGATCGTTCCCGAAAAGCACACATCCGATCGCAAGGGATCTCCCAGTAACGCCGATGTCACCGCGACCGCCCATGCCGCCCCTGCGCTCGGCCCGTCCACACGCGTTCCACTGTGGAAAGACCCGCCAACCATGGGCATCGTCAATTGTACAGTGAGAAAGCGCGGGTCGTACTGAGTCGCCTTGGCCGCCGCCATCACGGCCACAGCGAGCGCCTGCCGAGCCCCTTCCATGAAATGATGGTCCGTCGCAAGAGACGGGCCATTTCCTGCCGAACGATAACTCACATCCACCTGTAGAATTTGGATATCACCCTTATTGGGAATATTCCATCCCTTGGCACGCATCCCGGGAGAAAGATCGTGATAGCTCAACGCTGGAATCGATCGCGATGCCGACGCAAAAGGCCGTGAAGAAAGCGCCGACCCTGCCGTCATGCCGGGAGAAGGTGTTCGCACCCCCGGCCCTGCGCTTGACTTGAGTTCGGCCGGACCACGTTGAGTTGGAAATCGGGTGGACTGGAGTTCAGATGGGGCCTCAATCTCACGGCATCCAGGCCCTCCCCCATCCTGGAAGAGCACGGTTCCATCCGGTTGCGCGCACTTCCAGAGGCCGGCTTGGCTGCTCCCGGCCACGAACAATGCCGCCCAGAGCGTGCAGGCAACTACCCCGGAGACTTGGCCCCTCATGTGCCATCCTTCCATAGTCTCTAGGAACTATAGCAGAGCACTTCGCCCAACTGGACACCTGAAAAACCCCTGGTGTAAGATGCGCGCGC
>MSXM01000016.1:1767-5650 GCA_002083565.1 Nitrospira sp. ST-bin4
CCGGCGGCGCGCTGATGAAGTTTTCACTGGGCAAGGATTTCTTCGGCCGTCCCTATGACCGGCTGTCCCCTTCCTCCGATCAAAGCCCCAAATGGTATTGCGCAGCATGTTCGATGCACAAAAATCTGCAACGAGACTTTCGCGATATCCGCGCCGAATATGACAAGCTGAGCGCCGGTCAGGGATCGGAACTCGCGAAGGGAGACGAGTTTCTGCGCGCATCCGTCCGGCTGCGGGAAATCATGACTATTCTGGGCGCCGCACAGGAACCATCGACGCTGCTCGCAGATCGGGACGTCAAGCTGTTGATGGAACGTCTCAATACAGCTACGATGCCGGTCTAACACGATTGCCTATGCCACCATTCCAACGTCATATCTTTATCTGCACCAACCAGCGCCCCAAGGATGATCCGCGCGGCTGTTGCGCGAACCTGGGCTCCGAGAAGCTCCACACCCATTTTAAGAGTGAAACCAAACGGCTGAATCTCAAAGGGGCCGTCCGCGCCAACAAGGCTGGATGCCTCGACCATTGCGAGATGGGGCCCAGCGTCGTCATCTACCCGGAAGGCGTCTGGTACTGGGTGGGCACGGAAGCCGATGTGACCGAGATCATGGAACGGCATGTCATCAAGGGCGAGATTGTCACCCGATTGCTCATGCCGGACCATCCGGCTCCGGACTCACTCACTCCGCTTAAGAAACCTTGACATCATAAGAATCATCGAATCCAATGGCAACTGAAGACAAATGGAAGGCCAACTTCGAAAAGGTGGCCTTCACAAAACAATTTCCAGGGCTGTTGCTGGAGTGGCACAGCTGCCAGGGAAAAACCGTTGAAGCAGTCACCCCCCTGACGGGTAAACAGGGCGCCGTTGTCGTGACATTCACCGACGGAACGTTTTTCGTCGGGCCACCCTTGGCCCCTGAAGCCTGGGAACTGGGTCAAGCCCTCCTAGACGCCAGAAAGTACCTGGAACCCAGACATCAAGACGCCTATAAGGAGTATGATCGGCTGGCACAGAAAGACAAGGATGCGCTCCGCTTGGCCAGGCTGGAAAAAATTATCGGCGCGATCCAGAATAATGTCGATGCGATTCCCGAATTGAAAGCGCGTCTGAAAGCCCTCGTACAGGAGTGGAAGTGAGCAGCCTCCCCAACAAGAATATGTTTGAGATCTTTTCGCAAGGTCTCTTTGAAGGAGTCAAACCCATGATGATCATCCGCGATCACCTCATCCGCCACCCGGACCGTTGCACGCACCAGGCTATTTGCGTTCCTATCTGCCCGACCGGCGCCTGGCTCTCGACGCCTCCGTACAAATTCGATCCATCGCGCTGCCTGGAGAGCTGCCGGCTCTGCCTGGATGCCTGTCCGTCGCAAGCCATCTTCGGCGTTTTCAAAAAGGGCGACAAGCTGCTGGAGCCGCAGAAGAAGACGGGGTAGCCCGGTAAGTTCCCGTTGCTCGCCGAGCCCCCACGATAATACGGTGGTCGCTCGATGCGCGCAGTCGGGAACCAACCAGGCCACCCCTTGAAAAAACTGAGAGAAAAGAAAAATCGGAACAGGCCCGCGCGCGGTTCACGCGATCTGCTTTCGCAGATGCCCCCAGTAGGCGGTGCCGGAATAGCCGCAGGCGGCAGTGCCGGTCGTCATGGCCATGATACGGTAGACTGTGCTGCGCGGGATTTTTACCTTCACGGCGGGGTTCAGAAGGTCCGGGGAATTCATTACCAGCTTCAACGACTCACCCCCGGAAAGAATCGGCCACATGCAGGACAGCCGGAGCCTCGTTTCATAACGCGGGATCGCCATCGTATAGAGCCAGCCTTGGTCAAGATGCTCGGTGGCCATACGGACAAGCTTGCTCAGCACCGGCCTGAATTTCGTGAGATTCTGCTGATCCAATAAATCCCTCGGTGTAAGCCCAGCCTCGGCAAGCATCAGTTCGGGAATATAGCACCGCCCCTTCTGCAAATCGTGCGCAACATCCTTCACGATGTTTGTCAATTGCAGGCCTTTCCCGAACCGGACGCCGACTGCTGACATCTCTCGTACGTTCCACGATGCCAGCGCCTTCCGGTGGCCACACATCAGATCCGTCCAAAACTCTCCCACACATCCGGCGACATAGTAGGTATAGCGGTCCAGATCATCGACCGTCTTCAGCGCCGTGAGATCATCGGCGGTCTGCCCCGGGAAGGTGCTCAGATCCATTTCCATTCCCTGTGTGAGCGTGGTCATCAGCCGCTGAACCCGGCGTCGATCCTCCGGCGAAAAGTCCAGAAAGAGCCTGAAACACTGATCCAAACGTTCGAGCAGCACCCGCTCAGCCGAATGCTGCTGGAGCGGCCCGATTGCCCGCTGAATATCCTGCACCTGCCCCCAAATAATCTGATCACCGGCGAACTGGCTTTTCAGCTGACTCAGGAAATCCAGGCGGCGATGCCGATCGATCAAGTCCGTATCGGCAATTGTATCGGCGGCGCGCGCGAAGAGATAGGCGAGGCTGACTTGATCCCGGACATCCGCCGGCACCACGGCCAGCGTCGTATAAAACAACCGGGAGACTTGTTTGAGGAGATCGCGAAGCAACTCCTGTTTGGAAAGATCTGTACTCGTGATCACACCTACTCGACGTCGAGAATGCCTTCCATCCCCTTCTCCCGGTGACTCGGCAAGGGCCACAGCCGTTTATCACAATAGATCGGAAACGTCCCCGGCTGGGTGGGTGTAAACGTGAGCACCACCGTCTTGCCCGCGCCGACCTCTTCCTGGACGGCAAGTGCATCGATGATGAAATTGTGCGGCGTCAGCATCGTGACACTCGTCAATGTCACTTCGACCGGCTTTCCGGCTCCGACGATCACATGGTACGGCCGAAAGGAATAACTGTCGAGAATGACGCTCACCCGTTGGACTCCATCCGCACCTACCGGCACTCTCCACGGGCTGCCAGGCGGACCTGCGTCGACAGCCACCACGTCCGCCGCGGGCCACAGGACCGACCACCCCAACAAGAAGAGAAGCAACGGCCTAGAATACGTCATCAATGAGAAACTTCTAACAGGAAGATCGGGAAAGGGTCAATGCGACTTCGGTGTCACGGCGTCTGCCGCCTTGACTTTCGGTGGCGCGGCCTTACTTCTATCGTCACCGGAGCAGATGTGTAAGACTTGTATCTCGATCAGGCAGTTTGTGTATAATAAAGGTAACTCAGTGATTTATCTCAACTGAGACGAAGACTGGTCTTCAAGGAGGCGTTCGATGAAATGGATGAAGGGTATGGGTCTGTTGCTGATCTCCAACATTCTCATCATGATCACACTGTCGCTGACTGTACCGATTGTGATCAACGTGATCCTGCCGATGTTTGGAATCGACGTGCGAGGCTCGGTTGATCTGTCGACATTGGTGTGGGCCGCGATGTTTGGATTCGGCGGCGCATTCATCAGCTTGGCATTCTCGAAACAGATGGCGCGCGCAATGCTGAATTGCCAGCAAATCACTCAGCCCCGTTCGCGGGCCGAGCAGATTATCTATGGCTCCGTGCAGGAAATCGCGCAGCGGCTGAATATCACTATGCCTGAAGTCTGGGTCTACGATGCTCCCGACCCCAACGCCTTCGCGACCGGCCCCAGCAAGAACAACTCCATGGTGGCGGTCTCCACCGGCCTCTTGCAGAATCTACGCGAAGATGAGGTGAAAGCGGTGCTCGCCCATGAAATGGGGCACGTCTATAACGGCGACATGTTTGCCACGACCGTGTTAGCCGGCTTGATGAACACCTTCGTCTACTATATCGCCATGTGGGTGCGCCGTTTCTTCGCGGAACGGGATCAGGCCGCGCTGGGATTCGGCCTGTCGCTCGTCCTTCAGATCAT
>MSXM01000017.1:0-22450 GCA_002083565.1 Nitrospira sp. ST-bin4
GCCAATAGTAATTCGCCAAGTACGTCGTTAGCCCTTCGACCCAGTTGGCTTGATCAGCTCGGTTGAATACCGAATTGCCGATCCATGAATGTACGATCTCATGCCCCAGAGCATAGGGCTGCACATAGTGCCGTTTGATGCTGCCGCTGCCCAGCAATGTAAATGACGGCATGCCGAGCCCGCTGGCGAAGAAGTTCTCCACCACTGCAAATTTTTCAAACGGAAACTCGCCCAGGATCGGGATATAGACATCGAGGTAGTTCGACGTGGCGTCGAGATACTCATCCGCCAGCCCCGCATTGTCGGGGAAGAAATACGTTGCCAGCTCAATCGATTGCCCGTTGCGGCTTTTCCACGCACGCGACTTGATGGCAAACCTATTGGCCACCAGTGTCAACGCTTCTGATCGATCCGAAACGACCCACGTCGAGGAAACGTGCTCTCCATCCGTCGTCTCCTCCGTTTTTCGCCCTTGTGTCACCACAGACCATCCCTGAGGAACCAGGGCTGTAAGCCGATAGGCACTGAGCGACCCTTCGATGTCCGGATACCATTGGCTTTCGCTGCTCAGGTACACGCCTTCTGGTCCGATATGTCCGGCTGTCTCGCTGGGCGTCACAAATCTCAGATGGCGGGGTTCTTTGGGCGGATCGTCGATGGTTCCCCGATAGATCCATATCAGAGTCACACGCCCGTCATGCGCCCCGGGAAGGGCGACAGTCACTCTTTGCTCAGGCGGCTGCACAACTTGCTCTGTCGTAAACGACAATGCCGTATCTGATACGGTAGCAGTACTGGCTGCTGGATGAGCTCTCAAGAGAATGCGATCGATCTTCACGGTCGGCGAGATCGAGAATGTCACCGCCGCCGCACGGAGCGGCAATTCGATATCGATCTGATCTCGCCCTATCAATTCATGGGTGGAAGGACGCAACTCGACAGCGAGATCATGGCTAAGTATGACAGGGCGATCGGAATTAGACGACGCAGCCACACCGGGGGCCCAAATGCCGGCGATGCAGAGAAGTCCGATGATGGCAGACGCGGGGCAGGCTCTGGAAAACATCGGGAGAATTATTAACACTCGCGGCAGACGAGTACAAGCTGGATTGCGGTCAGCAGACACTCCAAATCAATCGGTTTCAGCAGGACTTCCTGCGGGCCCAGCGCCCATGCCTCATCGAGCAATTCCTCATTGTGGCTCCCCGTCATGATGATGATGCCCCCCGGATATTCCTTTTCACGCAAAGCGCGCAACACATCAATGCCCGACATACCCGGCATAATCAGATCGAGCACAATGGCGTCAGGCATGACATCTTCCACAACCCGCAATGCATCCTGTCCATCCTTGATACCCAGTGCCCGGTAACCGCGCAAGCTCAAAAACTGGACAAGCAGATCACAGACGAGGGGATCGTCATCCACCACCAAAACCGATTCATCGATCTGTTCTGATTTGCCTCCGTTGGCGACCGGAACCGGCGCCGTATTCGGGTGTATGGGCAGCTGTGCAGCCCGCTGGACGGCTTCGACCAGAACATCCAGAGACAGTCCCTTGCGGACAAAGTCGGTCACGCGCAGAGCCCGTGCTTGATTCTCCTGCACCTCTGTGGCTCCCCCACCGAGAATGATCACCGGCGCATGGGGATCGACCGCACGAATCTCTTTCAGAACGATCAGCCCATCCATCTCCGGCATCCGCAGATCCAACAGCGTGACTCGGGGAACATGCTTGCGAAAGAGGTTGAGACCTTCGAGCCCGCTCGTGGTGGAAATAACCTGGTACCCGTGGCGGGTAAACACATTCTGCAGCAAATCACAGTTCATTTGATCGTCATCGACAATCAAGATCTTAACCATCGGCGTTCACCCTCCAGACCCGCGCGCATACCGCTCGTGCATGAGCTGCCAGCGAAGAAAGACTAGCACGGAATCTGGAAGACAAGAAGAAAAATGAAGAGTTACGAGCAGACGGTCGGTTGGCCAAAGAGGGCCGCGACAAAGGCTTCGGGATTAAAATCCTGGAGATCTTCAATTCCTTCCCCAACACCGATCAGACGAACAGGAAGGTTGAGATCTTCGGCAATCGCAACGACAATGCCCCCGCGCGCCGTGCCATCAAGCTTCGTCAAGACTATGCCCGTCACCCCCACAGCTTCGTGGAACTGGCGGGCTTGAACCAATGCGTTTTGCCCGACCGTCGCATCCAATACCAACAGCACTTCGTGGGGCGCGCCCGGTAATTCCTGGCCGATGACACGCTTGATCTTGCGCAGTTCATCCATAAGATTCAATTTGGTATGCAGCCGGCCGGCCGTATCGATGAGTACCACGTCCGCCGCTCGCGCCTTCGCTGCCGCAATGCCGTCGAACGCAACCGCCGCCGGATCGGCCCCGTGACGCTGACGAATGACTTTGGCCCCGATTCGATCCGCCCACACTTGCAGCTGATCGATCGCCGCCGCACGGAACGTATCTCCGGCGACAAGCAACGGCTGCCGCCCGCCTTGCGCCAACCGCTGAGCCACCTTAGCAATCGTCGTCGTCTTCCCCACTCCATTCACCCCGACGGCCAGGATAACGAACGGTTTGGGCACTTGATCAATCAACTGTTCTAACGACGGTCCGGAGACCGGCTTCAGCACGTCGTACAGCGTCCGGCTTAACACGTTTTGGATTCCATGCGACGTCGCTGCATCAACGCCGCGCACGCGCTCAGTAACCTGGAGCATGAGCCGATCGACGACACGAGCGCCCAGATCGGCGCTGAGCAGTGCCGCTTCGAGTTCTTCGAGAAGAGCCGGATCCGGAGTGCGCCCCAAAAACCGGTCGAGCGACTGCCGCACCGCATGCCGGGTCTTGCCAAGCCCCTCGTTCAAACGTTGAAACCATCCCACCGTCAGGGCCTCCTCTCCGTCTTCACAGTTCGATGGATCACCAGACGCGGGGCAGGGCCAATCGCCCTCAAGAGTTGCCGTTCACGCCGATGCATGCGGACCGCTTCCTTTTCGCCTCGCTCGTGATCATATCCGCACAAATGCAGCACGCCATGCACCAGCAGGGCAATGAGTTCATCGTCCAATTGCCTCCCGACTTCAATAGCCTGACGACGCGCCTGCGGGATCGAGATTACCACATCGCCAAGCATGTTCGTCGCGAACCTTGCGGCATGGGGCGCGAGGGCTTCCCGCATAGGGAAGGCCAACACGTCCGTCGTTCGGTCTTTCTTGCGATACTGTCTATTGAACCGGCGCATGCGGTGATCGCCCGCCAGTTCTATGCTCAATTCCGACTGCCGTTCTCCGACCGCACCCAACACCAGCTCCGCCACCCGCACCAAAGCCGCCCGCCGTATGACCGGCTGTTTGACACGAACGCAAAGATAGACAGCCATTTAGTGAGATTGGCCCGAGGAACCCTGAGGGGACTTTCGAGGTCCGGACGTCAACTGCTGAGACGATGTCTGAATCCGGGCTTGGCCGGTCGCTTCCGTGCGGCGATCATACGCCTTGATAATGTCCTGGACCAGCCGATGACGAACGACATCCCTCTCATCGAAGTAAACGAATTCGATGCCATCGATTCCGTTCAAAATCTCCTTCACTTCGATGAGACCGGATACCCGATCGTTCGGCAAATCTACTTGGGTAATATCACCCGTCACCACGACTTTCGAATGGAATCCCATCCTGGTCAAAAACATCTTCATCTGCTCCGCCGTGGCATTCTGGGCTTCGTCCAGAATGACGAACGAATCGTTCAACGTCCGCCCGCGCATGAAGGCCAGCGGCGCAATTTCGATATCGCCTCGCTCGATCAGGCGGTTGGCCCGTTCCATATCCAGCATATCGAACAAAGCATCGTAGAGGGGGCGCAGATAGGGATTCACCTTCTCATACATGTCGCCCGGAAGAAATCCAAGCTTCTCGCCGGCCTCAACTGCAGGCCGCGCAAGTACGATCCGGCTCACCTCTTTCTTCATCAAAGCGCTGACGGCCATGGCCATGGCGAGATACGTCTTTCCCGTCCCGGCCGGTCCGATCGCAATCACAATATCGTGCTGTTCAATCGCTTCGATGTAGGCTTTTTGAGTAGGCGACTTGGGGCCGACGAATCGCTTTTTTGTGACGATCGTCGCCTGGCTGGCGAGCACGTCCTTGAGGGAGGCGTCAGGGCTTTGGCGCAACGCGCTCAGGGCATGCGTCACATCCTCTGCATGCAGAGTGATGCCGTCATGTGTGAGAGATGCGAGCTCGAGGAGTATCCGTTCCGCTTGACGAACCGCTTCGGGCAGACCGTCCAGAGTAAGTTCTTCACCCCGCGCCGACAACCGCACGCCCAGCCCCTCTTCAATCAGCTTAAGATGCTGATCGTGGTGGCCGAACAGAACGGCGGTATTGGTGCCTTCTCGGAGTTTGAGCTTACGCACGAGCGCGAGTTAGTCTCCCTCCAACATATCGATAGGGTTCGATTCTAGCAGACAAGAAAATAAGGAGACAAGCAGAAGCTACGTATTTGAATAAGATTGCGCTACGACTGAGCCGGTGTGGCTGGAGCCTGGGCTGCCAGCGAGAGATCAAACTCCTGATAGGCAGCCCCTCCCCGACCGTCTTGCGCAATCACTTTGACATGGAACGTCCCGGACTGGCCTGCTTGAATAGACCAGACAATGCGACCTGACTGTTGGTCGATCGTCATGCCGGGAGGAGCGGCTTCAAGCTGGAAAGCCATCCGGTCACCATCGAGATCGACAGCCTTCACCGTATATTCATATGGGTTTTTCGTATCGGATGCGGGTGGCATGGACACGATCGTCGGAGGGCGGTTACCGACCGTCAAGGAAGCGGAACGAACGGAATTGCCTGTCGATGAAATATCTCGCGCAGTCACTTCCACCACAATTCGGTCTTGGGGAATGAACCCGGTTGTCATAAGGAACGGCTCATCGCCTTCTTTGATCAGGACATCGTTCTTGAACCAGCGATAGGATAGATCTACCCGGTCGTGATCGGGATCGCTCGCATCAACCTGAGCCTCTATATTCTCACCGATGACGATGGGCTGCGGGGTAACAGTAACCCCGGATATATGGGGCGGCGTGTTGCCGACCACAACAGCGGCCGTTCGATAGGCCTTGCCTGTCTGGGCCCCATCGGCAGGAACAATTTCCACACTCACCATCTGTCCTCGCCGCAGATGCTCCGGCGCCAACGCAGGAGACGTTTGGCCTGCGAGCGCTATCCCATCCGCATACCACTGATAGCGGAAGGACACTGCCTCTCGATCGGGGTCTTCGGCTTCAATGGTGACGGTCACGGGCGAGTCAAGTGACAGCGGATTATTCAGAATTCTGGCAGATGTAACAACAGGCGGTCCGTTGTTTCCAATGGCAGGAGCTGCCTTTGCAGACTCCGCCGGGCCTTCTCTTGTGCAGGCGGCTCCCGCCAGCATCATGGGCAGGCAGACAAGGAGAAGGCCAAACTGTACCGAGCCAGGACGGAGCATGCGAATATTCAGGACACTAGTATTAAAACGCCTTGCTGGAATAGGGAACCCGGTCGTGGCGCGCGTTGCCCGCCACGACCGGGTAGTTATGCCTCCCTACGGTTTCCCACGATCTCAATCTCGCTGATGAACCCAACTCACAAAGCGACTACCGTAGTCGGGGGTCGTAGTCTGCGTTTGGCTGAACGCTCCCGTGCTTTGCTGGAAGTTGAGCGTTCCACTCTCACCCAGATGCATCGTTCCCGCCGACGCCAACCCGACGCCGAGACTGATTTTTGTCGTCACGTTGGTATTTAAGCCGGACACAGCCGTGCCGATCACCGGCGCGGTCGAGGCTGTCCCGGTTTTGTAGAACAAGGCATAGAGATAACTCTGGCCATCCGAGGAGCAGAAGTCATTAGTCGGACTGAAGGTCGGGAAGAAAATCGTTCCGGCAATCAACGTGGGATTGACTACCGACCGTTCGGCCCCATAGACAACCCCTCCTATTGTCACAGACCCAGGCAGGGTTACACGCCATCCATCCATGCTTTGAACAAGACCGACCATTGACGTGGCCCCGGTGCCGTTGAACGTCGTGACGCCCGGGTTAGTGGGATCAGTCACTTGATTAGTCGCCCCGCTGCAAATCAGGCAAATGACCGCATTCGTCGCATCCACAAGATTGTCATTATGACAGTCAAAGACACCCACCTCTGTACAGGTGCCGTTGACAACGGAATCTTTGATCCCATAGAGGCGTTGAATGCTGTTATCGACCTTGTCGATATTGGCAAAGTAACGTCCGGTACCGAAAAAGACCCAGATCAAATTGGCGTCGTCTATCGTCACAGCAGGAGCTGAAGCCACTGGCCCGACCTCAAAAGTCGTCCCGGATGGAGTATCGAAGAAGGTATCGATCACCTCGGTCGGAGTGCGATCCGGTCCATTGGGGACTCCCCACGTGGTCGGACTACAGGGATTGGCTGGACAATTCATTTTCAGGCGATACATTTTCCCACGCCAAGGCAACGTCCCATCATGAGCCGTCCGGCCGACATAGGCCACATCGGTTCGCCAATCCAGATCCTTATCGACCGCGACAACATGACCCATAAATGATTTCCACGATCCAATCGGCATTCGCGTCACATTGACAAACCCCACTCCTGGCCCTGCCTTTAAGTCCACGACATACAACTTGGCCGTCTGAGCCGTGGCAGGAAGAGGAGGCGTCGGCAGATCTGCGCTATAACTATTGGGACCTGACCCGAAAATCACATACCACTTCTCATTTGTCGGATCGATAGAGGCATCTGTCGTTGGATTCATACGGGCGACGGCCGGATAGGACGTCGTCAATCCCAACCCGGAAGACCCGAAGCTCCACAAGAGTTTCGGGGCGACTTCCGGATTGGTGATATCGAGCACAAAGTACGCGCTGTAGAAGGTCCTCGGCACTCCGCCGATCGTCACCGTCATCGGCTGGGCCCCGCCACCGGCCATACAGCTTCCACAACTGCCGCCCAGGCGGAATCCACCGATCAGAATCGTTCCCCACCCGCCGGGATGGTCGGCATCGTCCGCAAAAATTCTCGCCTCAGCGATAGTCGGCTTCAGATCGACATAGTACACGTGCGAGTAGTCGGTCCTGGCCAGCCATTGCAACTGCGGCAAGAGTTGATAGGGGACAAACGACCAAAGTTCCGCGCCGAGATTTGCTCCACTCGAATTATCGGTGGGATTTTTCGTATACCATCCGTGCTCGACCGTGCCTGGCGTGGCCGGGTTGTCTCCCTTATGATAAAAGCCTCCGTTGAACGCGTGGAGCATACCGTCATTCGCACCGACATAGACCACCTGGCGCCTTGTCCGATACTGCTGATAAAAGTCCGTATAGGTCCCATCTCCATACTGGAGATCGTATCGGGATCTGGGAGCGCCCACCACCGTGGGCGTCGAATGGATCGGATCACCGAGCTTCCAGACATTATATGATCCGCTGCCGATAGGAACCTCGAGCATCCGCGTCCGTAATCCGGGCACTTCTCGACCAAGGATAAACTCGATCAGGTTTGTAGCGTTAGACCCTCCTGCACAGGTGTCGCCCGCATAGCGGAGGTACTCGCGCAGCTGCGGACAATTCGCCGTACTGAAGTTCATCTCTTCACCGGCATCGACCAAGCCGTCGTTGTCCTGATCTACCCAGGTCAGCACATTGCGAGAACTCCAATTCGTCAGTGCCAGCTCCTTTCCCGCCTCCCAGATCGGTGTAATCGATTTGAGATCACTGGTGATGAACGGAGTCGCACTGTCCGCCACTCCATCTCCGTTCAAATCATTGAATTTATCGACCAGCACTTTTTTATACGTCGGACTTAAGGGGTTATTGTCGTACCGGGTGGTGACGATGAGATCCTGCGTATAGTCCTGCACTCCATCCTGGACCGTATCTTCGCGAAAGTTTCCAAAGGCATCGACGAAGAGCGCATGCGTATAGCCGATCCACTTGACGTTCGCGCCACCCTGTCCCACATCGTTTGTGAAAAAGTAGGCTTGGTAGACGCTGCCTTCACCTGTGGCTGACGTGGCCAATACTGAAATCGAGGTACCCGAGGCGCTTTTCCTGAGGATGGCTGTAATGGTGGCCATCAGCCGGTCTTGCAGATCATCGACGTTCGCCGACTCAAAGTAGTTGTCTGGAATGCCGTCGGTTCCAGGCGCTCCGGTCGCATTAATCACCTGGTCCCACTCCGAAACCAGGTCAGGCAGGCCGTTACCATTGGTATCTTCGAATCCGCCGAGCTGCGCCGTGTGCATCAGGAGTTCCCGGGCGGCAATGTTACCGAAAGCGAAAAATGTATATACGGTGACGTTCTGCAAGCCAGGCAGGCAATGGCCGGTGACGTTCAATACGGCGATCGTTCCATCTGCCGCTCCGTTGCAAGGCCGCAAATCGTTCGTATGGGCCCAATAGGCTATGTCGTCGAGATAGTGATTTCCGCTATTCGCATAATCGGTTTTGTGTTCGCCGAGGAGGAATGGGGCCGTAGTTGCCTGGTGCGCATTACACGTTCCATTGATAGGAGGCGTGGGGCTGCTTGTATCTGCCCCGACGCAATGGATTCCATGTTGGCCATGGCCGAAGTCTTGGAGCCCCGCCGGAATATTCGTGTCCTGCGTCGGCGCTCCGTCCGTCACAAGAATCACGAAGGTCTTGCAACAGGGAACCTGGACCGAACTGGCGGCCCAAGAAGGGGTATGGTTGCTGCCGAAGAAGAATGGATCGCGGCCACAGGCATTGTTTATATAACCGGCCGGACAGACTTCCGGGGCAGTAAGAACCGAAATCTCCGCCCCTCCGATCGAACCGGCGCCACTGGCCTGAAATCCCACACCGTTGGAGACTCCCCCGGAAAAGGCGATAGGGTACACGTAGGAGCCTGGCAAATACGTAGAGTTGATTTGGGCCACATATCTCAACGTCTCATAGAGCGACTCGGACAAGGGCGTCCAGGTCGAAGGAAACGATTCTTGAACCGCATCGACCATGGCAGCAGTATTGGTATTGAAGGTCTCCACGGCCGCTCCGCCAAAATCGATGGATTGCCGGGACCCGACCCCCACCAACATCCGCGCTCCGTCTCCCGCCGGTTTGAATTCAAAGAGTCCGAAACGCGCCTGCGGACCGATCTGTTGAATCACTCCGGTCGGTTCGGTGCTGGAGCTGATCTTCAATTCGTATCTTCTTACGCTATAACCATCTCCGCAGCCCGCATCGAACGAGCTGTCATTCTCGACACAAAAATAAGCGGTGGAAGTATGGATATATACCGTTGCTGGACCGGCAGCCCTATCGGCTAACGGGATTCGGCCCGTTAAAGCTCCGATTGGAATCGATGCACTCTCCGTATTGACTCCCGACGCCTGTGCCCTCACCGTCTTCAGTGCCGGAGTTCCGTTCGCCGGGCAGGTCCCGTCGGCCGCGCGCGCAACAAAACAGTCGCCGCCGATCATCGATCGCTTCAGTGCGTCGAATCGTCTGAAGGTCGCCCAGTTCAAGAAATTCCCGTCCCATTCTGTATTAGAACAGGCCGTAGCCAAGGCCACTTTCGCTGTAGCCGGTTCAAAGCGCGCGTCGGCGCCGCTGTCGTAGGTATAGCAGCGAAGGGAATCAAAGTATCCTGAGTAACTCGTGGTGTTCGTGAAGGGAAGATCGCCCGCGTCGACGCAGTCCCCGTCGTCAGTGCGATCGCAAGCCAGACCGCTCATGCTGCCTGAGTTATCGAGGACCAGAATGATGTTCGGAGCCACTTGATCGGCGACGAAGGGCGGCACGGCGTAGTATTGGTCCATGGTCTGGGCCTGCACCGCAATGGGCGGTGCGAAGCAACTTACCATCGCCAGCATAACGGCTCCACGAAGTGCGGTAATACGGCTACTCATGGCACCCTCCTCTTTCTCTCTCATCGCTCTCATGGCCTCAGGTCCCTCTTGCAACCGGTTACTCAGGCAGAAACACGATCATCTGGTCGATCTTATCCGTAGTCCCTTTGAGGAGATGGTACTTCACCTCGAGGTCCACCCGGATATCGCGCTCAGACAACGGATCATTGTGACGATCCAAGATCACGACCTCAGGCGCAAAGCTGAAGGTCTTATGGTCGATCTGGATGGTTGTTTCATAGACGCCGGTTATCTTCCCGTCTCTGTATGAGACAACTGCTGCCGGCGGCGCCTCCTCGGCGAAGGACAGGGGTGGGTTCACCACCGCAATAAGGATCACCGCAAGCACGAAGGCGGCGATGACGGCAGGAACCTGACAAGCCGATACATTCGCATGCGAATGGCGAAGACCCTCGGTTCGACTTTCAATGTTCCTATTCATCATGTACTCCATTTGTCGTGACGCTCCCTGGCCGACCTTCAAGGAGAAACGCTAGATCCCGGTTCGCTTCGTACAGCCTTCTCCCGTCTTCTGCAAGCAATCGAAGACGACGACGACCCGGCTCGTCGCCCCCGTCGTGGCGTTGGCCGCCGTACAGTCCACCCGATAGAAGGAATTGATAGAGAGTCCCTCTGTATCACCCAGATTGTCACCGGCCTTTTGTTTTGAATACAGGAAGTCAATGTCTCCATTGATCACGTAGTTATTGACATTCATGGTGAGATTCGGCGCGTTGCCGGCTCCCACTGCCACATCGGTGCTATTTCGATGCGTCATTGCACCGCTGATTTCCTGACCAAGAAACGCCGCGTTCAGCGCTGGAACCGGTCCCAGCGGGGCGACAACACCTGGCAGGGTGCGGTCCTCTATTCCCACGTTGATGATGCGTACTGCAGTGCCTACACAAGACTCCGCTGCATGGGTCCCCTCTTCGACCATTCGCACCGCACCAGCCATCGAGTTTTCCAGCCCGGTCATGGTGAGGGCGGCCACCCCCAACACACCGGTCATGAGCGTGAGGATCATCACGGTCATGAACGCGATCCCCCGCTCGTCAGCAGCGACCTTGAGCATACGTGAAGCTGTTCTCTGATCTGTCATGATGTTTACCTTTGGTTTCTCAGTTCGACGGTCCTGGTGAGGATCCGTCTCCTGAATTGCTGATAGGCCTGCAGCTGCGCGGGCGTCGTATTATCACCGAGTGCAAATACTCCGGTTGCATGGTTGTGGTCACTGACGATAGGAACCGGTCCCCCATGCACCATCACCTGATTGCCTTCGCCCATCCCCTGCTCAGTCCTCGTTTCTCGGGCCACGATACTGATCTGCACCATCCTGATGGTTTTCGGTTGCATGTTTGTGCCGTATGGAGCGGCGTTCCCAAACCAATTTCTATCCGTAATGAAATCGGCTTGATCGAAGCTGTTCGATAGATTGAGGTCGTCAACCTGTCCATCCGGAGTGCCCGCATTGACCCGTGGATCACAGCCGTCGCAGGCATAGGCCAGCTGAAGGTCCTCTACTCCATCCATGATCGGAATACAGGCATTCCCCGCTGCGTTGCACCTGGGTGGTGTATTCGGTGCCCCCACAACCCCCACGCCACGGACTAAGCAAGGCGCATTGCCCTGACAGAGATTGAGGGCATCCGGCGGCGGAATAACTTCGTATGTGATGCACTGCACCAGATACACTTGCGCGCCGTTGCCGAACTGAGCCTGTCCTGATATCGGAGGATTCACGTTAATCTGCACAGGAGTCGTGCCGGTAATTCTCGAACCAGCGGCACCATTAATAGACACGGCCATACCTACGAGAGCCGCGGCGCCGCCCGGGATGGCATTTCCCATGGCCGTCGTGGCATTGGCAGGCAGTGGGATCGCTGCGATAGAAACAGTCGCCCCGCCGATCACAGCCGGTCCTCCTGCTGTAGCCACCTGCCACAGCGCTCCAGCCGCGGTAATTGAGTTGGTCATGGGTACGACTAAGGAAATACTGTCCGGCCCGAAATCTGCTCCCAAAGCGTTATTATCCCCAGGGACGATGGCAGCCGGCGCTCCATTCATCTGACAGTTCCCGACCGCTCCTAGCGTCGCCGCCGCAGGGAGCGGGGGGACTCCCACCAGGCCCTGCATCCCGAATCCCGCCAGCTTGATATCGGCTGCGATCATGTCCAATGCGTTTCTTGCCGTGGCTTGCGTGTTGCCTACCTGGCTGCTCGCCTGGGTCGTCTTCTGGCTTACTGTCAACGCGCCGATACCAGCCGCGATGATCGCGGTCGACATGGCGGCTGCAATCATGACCTCGGCGAGCGTGAATCCCTGCTCCCTGTCACGCTGAACATATTGTGACTTGATCATGGACTCCCCCATCGATCGGCTGATCATTATTTCCATACTCTTCTTCACGTTCATTCCGGAACGATCTGAGTTTGAAACGCGATGGTTCGTAGCCGCTGCGTTGGGCTGCGATCGTTCCATTGAAGCTGCACAGTGACTTGAACGGTTCTGGACTGATTGGGAATCGGCAGAACCGGCGGGCCAACCTGGACAACGCCCTGCACGTTAGCCAGATTTGTGGCAAGCACCAGGGCTCTCCACTGGGTGCAATCGCCTTGAACGGCTCGCGTTGCCATAATTGGCAGCAAGTCTGCCTTAAAGGGCGCTGGCGGGGGCGGTGCAGGAATTCCTCCAGCTAAGCAATTGCCGGGACCAACCGTCTGAAGATTATTGTAGGCCCAGGCGTACCGGCGGTTGTTTTGGATCCGTTCCATCATGTCGGACGCGACATTGGTCACAATTGACAGGTCATTGGCGTCCACATTTTTGGTGAAAGACATGCCCTGCATCGCTGCCATTCCCATCACCCCCAAGCCGAGAATCGTCGCCGATACCATCATTTCTACAAGAGTAAAACCTCTTTCACTTCGCTTCTTCATGTTGCTGCTCCGTTTAAGGCTCCACATAAATAATCGATCTGGCCATTCGGTTAAGTGGCATTGCGCACGCAGGGGGTAATTTGCTGCTTGCACCATGTCACCTTTCCAGAGGGAGCAAGAGAGATCGTATAAATCAAGTTCGGAAGACGGACGCTCTGCAGCTGAATCGTCTGAGTTGCCAGGGGCAGCGTACTCAGACCTCGCGGGGTAAAGCCGATTGGAGTGGCCGGCAAGGGAAGGACAAAGTTGACACTGAGCGGCAACTTTTCCAAGCCCAGCGGAGGCGTGAATGTCACTTGGCTTTCAGCGCCTAGAACATTAGCAGGCGTCGCCACAATCATGGCATTGCGACTGATGGCCGCCGAGCGCGCAAAGAGTATGCGGTTATAGAGGTTGCTTGTCGCTTGATTGAGCTCGTAGCGGGCATACATCGCGGTGAAATTCGGGGCCGCAATTCCTGCTGCAATCCCTATAATGACAGTAACAATCATGATCTCGATCAGCGTAAACCCGCGCTGATTCGTGTCAGATCGTCTGGCTGTTCGTCGTTGATACAACATGGCGACTCCTGATCGAGCAAGGGGCATGCCGCTAGACGTAGGGCAAGAACACAACTTAACCCTTTGTATTTACTTCGATACTTAATTGCAGCGGGAGAGGGACGCGCCACTTTTCGTGCAACCCGACGACAAATTTCGGCGCAAGGAGGACGGGACGATTTTGGCCCCACACTCTAAGAACAGGGAAAGCACAAGCCGATTTGGCCTACTTTTCCCGTACTGATCGAGAGCCTACTGTGGCGTCCCCAGATGGCAGGACCTCGTGGCACGTAGGGATTTATCAGGCTCTCGTGAAGACTATCGGTTGACTGCGGTTATTGCTGGAGGGCTTTTGAAGAATAATTGCGCACAATTTTACCTTCACTTGATTGCCACTGCCCGAACCTGCCGGTAGGTTGTTATACCCTTGAGGACCTTCCGAATTCCGTCCTGCACCAACGTCATCATACCCTCTTGCATGGCTTGTCGAAGCATGGTTGCCGTCTTGGATCGAGACTGCACCAACCTCTTGAATTCGTCCGAGGCAAGCAACAGCTCGTGGATCGCCACCCGCCCCTTGAATCCGGTGCGATTGCACAAGTCACAACCCCGCCCCCGGTAGAGCTGGAGGTCGGAACAGACAATCCCGAGTTTCGCCCATTCCTCCGTCCCATACCCGCAAACAAGCTCATCATATTCCTGCTGTGACGGCTGATAGGATTCTTTGCAGGCGTTGCATATTGTTTTGCACAACCGTTGAGCCAATATCCCAAGCATGGAGTCGGCAAAGTTGAACGAATCGCATCCCATGTCCAGTAACCGCGTAACCGTTTCTACGGCACTATTCGTGTGCAGCGTACTCAGCACCAGGTGGCCCGTGAGAGACGCCTCGATCGCGATATCCGCTGTTTCTTTGTCGCGCATCTCTCCAATCATGATGACATCGGGGTCAGCCCGAAGAAATGCCCTCATGGCAGCGGCAAAGGTCAAGCCGATCCTGGGATGTACCTGGACCTGCCGCAGCCCTTCCTGCGTGATTTCGACCGGATCTTCTGCCGTCCAGATTTTTCGTTCATCCGTGTTGATGTGTTTCAGCACCGCATGCAGCGTGGTCGTTTTGCCCGATCCGGTCGGTCCTACACAGAGAATAATTCCATGCGGCCGCTCGGACAGCTCCTTCACGGCGCGCAACACGCCGGGGGAAAACTCCATGCCCTCCAGCGGCATCGTTTCCTTCATGGACAGAAGCCGCAGCACAACATCTTCGGTATTTCCCGACGTCGGCAACGTCACTACCCGTAACTCGATGTCGTGATTGCGGGTCACATTGAAACGAATTTTCCCGTCCTGAGGCTTTCGACTTTCAGCGATATCAAGATTCGCCATGATCTTGATCCTCGACACGACGGCTCGCCGGTAGGCCGATGGAATTCGCATGGAGGTGAAACAGGTCCCGTCAACCCGGAACCGCACAGACACGTCCTTCCGATCGGCATACGGCTCCACATGAATATCCGAGGCGCCCAGACGGTGCGCCTCGGATATGACTTGATTGACCAGCCGAATGATAACGGAATCGTTTTCGTAGCCATTGGCACTCTCCGACTGGCTTGCCGTTTCAGACCCTGCCTCGATGGCCAACTCTCCAAGAGTGTCGGCAAGCGATCCTGTGCGAGGCCGGCTTGTCGCGGCAGAGAGCAGGCATTCGATATCACGCCTGAGCCCGACGGAAAAGGTGATGGTCGTTCCTGGAAACGCTCGTTGAATGTCGAGAACCCGCTCATAATCTTGCGGATCGTTCGCAACGATGTGCATAACCACGCCGTGACGCTGCAACGGAATCCAGGCATGCTCTTTCAGATAGTCGAGGCTGAGATTCTTCATCAGGCCAGCTTCAACGATCGTGTGTTCATCAAGGGACAGGAACGGACAGTGATAATACCGGCTGAGTGCGGCCCCAAGTTCTTCCTCTGACAGGTGGTAGCGGGTGAGCAGCAGCGCTTCCAGCTCAATCTCCTGGCTCACGACTGCTTCGATAGCGTCGTCTAGCGTTGCCTGGCTGATGAGGGTGCGATAGACGACATAGTCTCGGATGCTGCGAGTCCATGTGCGTTTGAACTGGGGCGACTGACACGCTTTCTTCGGGAGAGCCATCGCAACGATGTGCGATGGCCTGTCCTGTGAGATTGCCGGCTCAATCATGATGTGGTTCTCTTTCAATGACATTGTGCGGTGTTCTCAATACTGAGCAACCCAGGCGCCCGGTGCGCGATAGACCAGCGGAACCCCTCGATACAACCCCTGAAAAAGATCGTGGTCATACCACACTTCGAGCCTTCCGCCAGCGCTTGAGAGAATCGTTCCCCCCGTCACGACAGCCCCATAGACTCTTGCGCTTCCGGCTGCGGTAATGTTTCCGGCTGCAGAGAGGACGCCATTGAAATTCACGCGCGAGAGCTGAACGGGCGTTCGAACTTGATCTGCGACTTGATCCGTATCCGGAGGGCTTAACGCGGAGATTGACTGCCCCGATCCGATTGGAGCAACCACAACATGACCTTGCATGACCAGGTGACCTTCCCAATAGGCCGTGTGAAGCCGTAGCGTTCCGAGATTGTCCTCGCGGGGCGCGGTTTGATCCAGCGTATCGATGAAAATCAGGCCCAGGTTATCTCCAGGGCCTTTCGACTGAAATACCGCATCCGGAGTAAGCCCATGACCAGGGCTCACCACACCATCCGGGTATAAGAAACCGTCTCGATCAATGGCGAAGTAGCGGCCATGCCGTTGCGCGATTCTCTTGGTATGTTCATAGTTCCATCGATCGAGCTGAATGCCGGGCGTCGGAGTCTGTTGCGGATGGATGTTGTGCGGAAGCGCCGGCAATTCTCCGGCAGGAAACTGAGTCATACGCACATCGCCGCCGATCCAGGCATCCATCCACCGATCTTCTCGATGGGACATCTCGCCGTATCCCAGACCGGTTACCGGCACGAGCCGGCTTTGCACCGGAAGTTCTTCGGCCCGACCGACGACAAAATCTCCCCCCACCGTGAGGTCGCCCCAATGCACGCTGACCGACGCCTCATTTCCCGGCTGAAACAAACCGAGATTCTGCTTCACTTGCACGGCAGCACGAAGAGGCGGTAGATCTACACTGCCCAACTGCATCAATACCGATTGCCGAAAAGGCGGATTCGTGTGCGTCGCTACCCTTACATCGACCGTGCATAATAGCCCCGGTGTCGACGGAGCGTAGACCTTGAGTTCTTCGATCCTTCCCAGGTGGCGCAGAGCATGAAACATCCCCGTCCGGGGGTCGTTCAATGCCTGATAGTCTGATGCCGCCGCTGTCTCCAAGAGGACATCCGGCTGGCCCATGGTTCCAACAAATTGTGAACGGCCGGCTTGATCGAAGAATGAGAGTATTCCTTCAGCATCGTGATTCTTTTTTGCCAAGGTTGCAGAGAACGCCGATCCCGCCGACTTCGCCTGTGGGCTGTGAAACCATGACACGACCACTTCACCGGCTGCATCAGCCAACTGCTGAGCAACCACAGCCTCTCGCCCTACATTGGAACTGATTGCCTCCTGCCCCGCGAGATTCAAGATGGTGGCTCCCAGCAAAGACAGAATCAGCACAAGCACCATCGCCCCGATGAGCGCGATTCCCTGCTGGTTATTCGTTTCGCGGATGCGTACCATGCCTTCCTCCCTACGATCGAAGACTGACCTCTCTTACCGCATGATGTGTGGAACGATTCGCTTCGAGCTCCACCACCACGCGCTTCACCTGTGACGGCTCAAACGTAGCGCGGCCCCGGTCGTCTCGATACGCGAATCGGGCATTTTCCAGTCCCCCAACGAGTGTACCGGCTCCTCCGTCCACCATACGCATAAGTCGCAACAATCCCCGTTCGTCATGCCTGGTGTAGTACACGACATGGTTTCTCACTTCGATGGATGCTCCTGCTGGGAACGCTGATTGAACCGGTTCAGCCAACGTAAGGAAAGTGCGTTGTCCTGCACGCGCGAGTCGATGCAATTCGCATCCACGCAGCCCGCATATGGCGACCGACTTGCCTTCACCCCACCCGCTGCCGTCTTGCACCGCCAGAACCGATTGCCCCTGAACAATGTCGCCGGTAGTCGTCGTCCGCTGCGCATTGATATTCGCGCGAAATTGAAATTCATCCGGATTTGCGATGACGATCGATTCAGCCGTTGCGAGACGCGCTTCCTGCTCAAACACGGCCAGGCCCAATCGAAGGTCTTGCTGATGCGCCAGATCATGCTGCTGCCTGGCAACATGCTGGCGTACGATGCTGAAGGTCTCCAGCGCCGTCGCGAGCACAATGACACCCGCAGCAAGGCCGATAAGCAATTCTGCAAGGCATACGCCCTTCATGCCGGAAAGAGCTGAAGTCCTCTTCACACGTTTTCCATGTGATATGATCGCGCGGAGATGGCTCATCGTTGCCCCACAAATGCGGGATTGGCGCGAAGTGTTGCCACCATGACTTCTTTGGGGCTGCCCTGACCGACATAGGAGGACACCGCTCGGATGGCCACCATCCCAACCGACCCTAGCGGGCCCGGACGATCCGTCTCAACACTCCACACCACTGTGATTCCATTTCGTTCCAACATGGCTGTGTAAATTCCGTCGTCTGCCATGGCGTCGGGATTCTGCCCATCATCCTTCATCATGGTCTCAGGAATACCATCTTCATCGAGATCGTCTTTAAGGAGATATAGCCACCGGACAGACTGCTTGACCTCCAACCGGCCCTGCGCCAGCTCCAGCGCCCTGCTATCCAGCGCTCCTTGGCGAGTATGCCCGGATGAGATCTGCACGGCTCCTATTGCCCCTATGAACGCGATCCCAGAAATCACCATTGCGATCATCACTTCGATAAGGCTGAACCCTGTATCCTGTGGCTGCCTCCTCATAGAATCGACACCCTCCCGGTAATGCCGACGGTTACCGTTTGAGTCTGTCCTTCTTTGTTGCGGAGATGAATCGTGGTTGCCGTGGCAGATCGTCCGCTGGGATGAAACAGAATCTCTGGACCTGTACTGGGTTCTTCGATGGCAACCCCTTTGTCTGCATAGCGATACACATGATGGGGTGTCGCCTCCGAACCATTGATGGACTGCACGACAAGCGCCTGTTGCTCAAGATCGAAAGTAATGCGAACCCGATCGCGATGTGCGATTGCAAGCTGTCTCGCAAGGCGGAGTTCAGACGCAACCTCCTCCGTGGCACTATGGATCTGCACGCCTGAATTGAGGGTGAGGAAATTGGGAATGGCCAGAGCCGAGATGATGCCGGTGACCGCAAGCCCCACCATGAGTTCCATCAACGTGTGGCCTTCCTGTTTCATATACACCTCTCTCAAATTTCCGGTTTCAGTTGAGTTCCTTTGGAATCGAGTGCATCTCAAGAGTCGTGCCGCTATTTGAGTGCGATGATGTGGATAGCGCTGCCTTGTGATGGCGATTGGGAAAGACTGTTGAAGTTGTTGAATCAACGAAGCGAATTAAATGAATCAAAAGCGCTGCCACCCGGATGAAGCGCTTATGAGAGAGAAAAGTTCGTACGCGCCACGCTGTGCCTCAGGAGATACAGTGCTTCATGAAGAGATACAGCGGACGAGACACGGAAAGCGTAAGGGCGTGAGGCAGAACAGAAACTACTAGCCAGCCAGCAAGCCTAGATACCAATCGAGGAGGGATTGTCCGAAGAATAACGAGACGACTGCGCCACAGACAAGAAACGGGCCGAATGGGATGTAATCCTCTCGCTTGATCACGTGAGCAGCAATCAGGGTAACACCGACAAGCGAACCCAAGAGAGAACCAACCATAATCGTCATCAAGGCCGGTTTCCAACCGAGAAACGCGCCGATCATCGCAAGCAATTTGATGTCGCCTCCGCCCATCCCTTCTTTCCCGAACAGGTAGGGACTCACCCAGGCAAGAAACCACAGGATTCCGCCTCCGACGAACAGTCCGATTACACCATTGACCAACCCCAGCGGCAGGATGGTGGCGGCGCTGACAAGCCCCACAACGATGCCAGGGAACGTGATTGCATTGGGAATGATTTTGTGGGAGAGATCCGTTCCGGCCACGACCAACAGAGCCGAATAGAGCAGGCCGTACACAACGGTGGACCAGCCGGGCCCGAAGAACCACAGAAGGCCGACATAGCCTAAGGCATTGAGCGCCTCCACGACCGGATAGCGGATGGGGATGCGCACCTGACAATTTCGGCATCGTCCAAGCAGGATCAGATAGCTCACAACCGGGATGTTGTCGTACCAGGCAATCGGATGAGAGCAGGAGGGACAATGGGATCCTGGCCACGCAATCGATTCACGGCGGGGCAGCCTGTAGATACAGACATTGAGAAAACTGCCGATGAGGGCGCCAAACAGCGCAACGATCAGATAGACCGGAAACATGATCTGATGCTCAATCATGCGTGGGACATGGACGCTTCCGTCATGCTCTTTAGTGTTGTGACAGGTTGTTTACTGATTCAGAAGCCCTGTGGAGCTGAAGATCCACCATTTACTTTCACCAACGATCATTTCTATAATTCCCTCGAGATTCGTCTCTATGGGGCAGGTTGAATACCATCGACTCCCAGTATACCTGAATGGGCCGTTAGTCAAAGGAGAACTGATCAACATGGCAAAAGCAGTTGGGAAGCCGCGGGTTCGGAAATCTCTAGCCGACCTTGAGCCTCCCCCGCGCGCAAAGCGTCCGGAAGCATTGACCTCGCGAGAGCAGGAAATTCTAGAATTGATTTGGGCGGGCTTTAAGAACAAGGAAATCGGCCAGCGATTGAAAATCAGCGTCAAAACCGTCGAAGCCCACCGGGCGAACATGATGAAGAAGATGCGGGTGTCCAATACGGCTCAACTGCTGAAGACCGCCATCCAAGGCAGCATGCTCAAAATCCGCTAAGATTTTGCCGAGAGGCCTCGCTGGCGGGCTGCTTCGAACAGCAGCACCGCCGCAGAAGCCGACACGTTCAGCGATTGGACCCGGCCCCGCATGGGGATACGAATGCGTTCGTCACAGTGTTGCAGCAGCCCCGGCCTGATTCCTATTCCTTCGCCGCCGAACACCAGTCCAACCGGACCGCGCAGATCGACATCCGTGTAGAGTTTGCTCGCGGACGGTTCTACCCCATAGACCCACACACCCGCGGCCTTCAATGACTCGATCAGCCGGCTCGTGTTCGTCACCCGTGCCACGGGCATATGGTCGATCGCGCCGGCGGAAACCTTTGCGACGACCGACGTCAGTCCGGCCGCTCTCCGTTCCGGAATGAAGACGCCGTGGACACCGGCACCTTCGGCAGTTCGGATCACCGCGCCAAGATTATGTGGGTCCTCCACCCCATCGAGAATGACCAGCAGCGGCGGTTCATTGCGTTCTGCCGCGCGGGCAAGAATCGACTCTTCTGTCTGATAGGCTTTTGCTGCGGCAAAAGCCACAATGCCCTGGTGCCTGCCGTCAGGTACCAGCCGATCGAGCGAAGCCGACGGTTGGACATGGACCGGAACATGAAGCGACCGTGCCAACTGGACCAAATCCGAAAACTGTTTGTCGGTCCTGATGACAAGGAGACGCTGCAGCGGCCTGCTGCCCGCTTTGAGCGCTTCGCGCACCGCGTGGAGCCCGTAGAGGATCTCCTGCGCGTCAGCGTTTCCAGCGGCTGGTGCCATCGGGCCTGTCCTCGATGATGATGCCTTGGGCGGTGAGCGCCTGCCTGATTGCGTCGGCTCGCTTGAAGTCTTTTGCTTTCTTCGCTGCTGTACGCTCATCCACCATCTTCTGGACTTCAAGGTCGGAACTGAAACCAGCTTCTCTGCCAACATTCAGATTGAACTGCCACCTATCCAACTGGAACAAACCGAACACCTTGCCGAGGGATCTGAACTCTTCCCTTGCTTCCTTCCTCACCTCTGTTGATATTCCTTTCCGGATCAACGTATTAATTTCGCCGCGTAACTGCTGAAACGCAGCCAAGGCCACAGGTGTATTAAAATCATCATCCATGCCTCTATTGAAGGTCCCTTTGGCAATACCAATTGCGAGCTGGAGATCCCCATTAGTGTCTGTCGAACCCTGCCCCGCCTCCGACAACCGGTTGAACAGATCATAAAATCCATCCAGTGCCTGCTTGGCCTCTTTCAATGCCTGATCTGAGAAATCCAGCGGCCCGTGGTAATGGATGGAGAGGAGAAAGTATCGAAGGATTTCCCCCGTGACCTCTTCCGGCCATTCCGATTTCTCGAAGATCTCCCGGATCGTGAAGAAATTCCCCAGCGACTTGGACATCTTCTCTTTATTGATCTGTACGAAACCGTTGTGAATCCAGTAGCGCGCGAACTCTTTTCCTGTCGCGCCGCAGGACTGCGCGATCTCGTTTTCGTGATGAGGGAAGATCAGATCCATTCCTCCGCCATGGATGTCGAATGTTTCGCCGAGATGTTTCATCGACATCGCAGAGCATTCGATGTGCCAGCCGGGACGTCCCTGCCCCCACGGACTCGGCCATGCAGGCTCGCCTGGCTTGGCGCTTTTCCAAAGCGCGAAGTCCATGGGATCGCGTTTGCGCTCATCGACATCCACGCGCGCCCCTGCCTGCCGGTCGTCCAGTCGGCGCTTGGAGAGCCGGCCATAGTCAGAATATTTGGGGACCTCAAAGTAGACATCCCCGTTCACTTGATATGCGAGGCCTTTGGCGATCAATGTTTCGGTCAGCTGTACGATTTCGGCCATGTGCTCGGTGGCTTTCGGTTCGATCGAGGCCGGCCGTACGCCCAGTCTTCCCATGTCATCATGATAGGCTTGAATGAACTTGCCCGTGATCTGGTCGCAACTCACGCCTTGTTCATTCGCCCGCTTGATAATCTTATCGTCAACGTCGGTAAAGTTTTTTACAAACTCGACACAATACCCTGAGTGTTCGAGATACCGGCGAATCACATCGAACACCAGCGCGCTCCTGGCATG
>MSXM01000017.1:22503-24089 GCA_002083565.1 Nitrospira sp. ST-bin4
CGGTTCAAACGGTTCCTTCTTGCCTGTGAGGGTGTTGTAGATCCTGAGCATCGAAGAGGCCACTATTGAGGAGTGGGACTACGTCTCGGCCAATGCGACCAGAGAAAATATCCCAGGGCGATTGTCAGGAACAGCCCGATGACAATATCGAATTGATGGAAGTAATCCCGGAGATGCTCCCACTCTTCTCCCATCTTCACACCGATATAGGCCAGAAGGTAGCACCAGGGCAACGCGCCGATGAAGGTGAGGAGCACAAACCGGGGGAAATTCATCCGCGCAATTCCCGCGGGCAAGGAGATGAAGGTCCGCACCACCGGCAGCATCCTGCTGAAGAACACCGCCGCTTCGCCGTATTTCAGAAACCACCGATCGGCGATGTCGAGATCATGATGGGACACCAGAAAATAGGGCCCGTAGCGTTCGACGAACGGCCGCCCGCCCCAGACCCCCGCATAGTACGCGACGATCGAACCGATCACGTTACCGACCGCGCCGGCCAGCGTCACCCCCAGCATGGTGAACTGTCCGGTCGTCACGAGATACCCGGAGAACGGCATGATGATCTCGCTCGGCAAGGGGATACAGGCGCTTTCAACCGCCATGGTAAACACAATGCCGCCATAACCAAACCTGGAAATGCAGGCAATGACGAATCGGCTCAGTTCGCTGATGATGCTCTCGATGAATCCACCGATCACGGGTTCAGCTCCTGTGTTTGACAGATGATCGGCGGGGAGAAATCGGCCGTCGGGAACCCTGTGTGACGATTGGTTCCCACGCGCGAAAGCAATCGAGCACTCCATGGTGGGTGCTGTCGAGACGGATGGGCGTGATGGAGACCAGGCCCTCTTCGATTGCCTCATGGTCAGCATCCTTGCTGCGGCTCCACGAGATGCGCTTCCCGGCGATCCAGTAGTACTTGCGTCCGTGAGGATCGAGTTTTTCGATAATCGGGTTGTGAAAGCGGCGGCGGCTGAGGCAGGTCACGCGTGCGCCCGCGATCGCCCGTCGCGGCCGATCCGGGATGTTGACGTTCAGCAGCGTTTCCTCCGGCAGACCTTGCTCGAGCACCAGCCGGGCCACACGCGCAGCATAGATCGCGCCGACGGCAAAGCGAAAATCCTCTCCCCCCTCCTGGGACACGGCCACTGACGGCACACCCAGGATCGTCCCTTCCATCGCCGCGGAAACGGTTCCTGAATACATCACATCGTCCCCGAGATTGACGCCCTTGTTGATGCCGGACACCAGAATGGACGGAGCTTTCGGCATGATTTTAAGCAGCGCCAGATTGACACAATCCACCGGCGTCCCATTCACCGAGAAGGTGCGTGGCGCAAGACGGTGGACCCGCAAGGGTTTGTGCAATGTCACCGCATGCGCCACTGCCGTGCGCTCTCGGTCCGGAGCCACCATCCACACTTCGCCGATGGCAGAAAGCGCCTTCGCCAGGGCTTGGATCCCCGGGGACTGAATGCCGTCATCGTTGGTGACAAGGATACGCATGACTCACTCGCAACAAAAAAAGCTGCGCGAGGCAGCTCCTGGCAAAACCGGTGAGGAGTAAGGTGTGAGGGGTGAAC
>MSXM01000003.1:0-167 GCA_002083565.1 Nitrospira sp. ST-bin4
CGAGGGGCTCATGGTAGGGTTCCGCCTTTCCCTTTGTCAAGCCGTTCCCCCGACTCGAAATGCCGATCGGATCGGGAAACGTACCGGTGTACGCTTCAGTCTATTCCGGGTACCGCGGCTCGCTGAGCGTTGTGGGAGCGGGTTTTCAGCTGCCGGATGGCCGTTGG
>MSXM01000003.1:227-489 GCA_002083565.1 Nitrospira sp. ST-bin4
GTGGGGCTGTAGCGCAGTTGGGAGCGCGCGTGAATGGCATTCACGAGGTCGCCGGTTCAATCCCGGCCAGCTCCACCAAACCGCCGTCAGAGGTTAGGTGTAAACGGTCGTCCATACCGCTGCTGCAAGTTGGATCTCCCCTCGCCTAATACCTAACTTTTCACGCCTCACGTAATCGTCTCATGCTTCAAATTGAATCCGTCAGCAAGCAATACTCGACGAAGGTGCTGCTCACCGAAGCATCCGCGCATCTCCGTCCAAA
>MSXM01000003.1:554-16196 GCA_002083565.1 Nitrospira sp. ST-bin4
TCGCCGGACGAGGGTTCGATCCGCAAACGGCCTCGTCTCCGGATCGGCTATCTTCCGCAGGAGTTGGAAACCATTACCGGCAAGACTGTGCTCGACGCCGCACATCGCGATGAGTTTCCCGAACACGAAGCCGAACGCATTCTCATGGGGCTGGGATTTTCCGAGGTCGATTTCGCCCGTCCGATCGACAATCTGTCCGGCGGCTATCGCATGCGTGTCGCACTGGCGCATCTGCTGCTGTCGAATCCCGACGTGCTCATGCTGGACGAGCCGACCAACCATTTGGACAAACCCACGCAGCGCTGGTTCGAGCAGTTTCTCATCAATTCGGATATGACGTTGCTGATCATCAGTCACGACACGGCATTTCTCGATCGCGTCGTCACGCACATCTGGGAACTCCGGCATCACAAGATCGAAGAATATCGGGGCAACTATTCGTCGTTCCAAGACCTTCGTGCGGAACGGGACGCCCAACTGCAGGCCTCTGCAACCCGCCAGTCCAAAGAAATCGCGCGGGTGCAGAAGTTCGTCGATCGCTTCCGGTATCAAGCCAACAAGGCCAGCCAGGTCCAGTCGCGCATCAAGCAGCTCGAAAAGGTCAAACGCATCGAAGTGCAGCGCGACCCCAAACGGGTCAAGTTTCGATTCCCGCTCCCTTCCACGAGTGGCCGCCATGTGCTCGACCTCGTCGGAATCAGCAAGCGTTACGGCGAGAAAGTGATCTACGAAACCCTGGACTTCTCCGTGGAACGGGGCCAGCGCGTCGCGCTGGTCGGAGAAAACGGCGCGGGGAAAAGTACGCTCTTGAAGATGCTCGCAGGCGTGCTCCCTCCCGACTCAGGCACGAGAACCGTGGGACATGGGGCGACCGTGCATTACTTCGCCCAGCATCAGGCGGAAACCCTGAATCCCGAACACACGATTCTCGAGTCGCTCGAAGAAGCTACCACGCACGCGGAGATGAATTTCCTGCGCGGCATCGCCGGCGCCTTTTTGTTCACCGGCCTCGATCAGAAAAAACTCATCAAAGCTCTGAGCGGCGGGGAGCGGAACCGGGTCGCGCTGGCCCGCATGCTGGTTGAACCGGCCAACACGCTGCTTCTGGACGAACCGACGAATCACTTGGACCCCGCCTCGGTCGACGTCCTCACCGACGCGCTGGTGGAATTCCCCGGCACGATCGTCTTTATCTCCCATGACCCGACCTTTCTGGCAAGAATCGCCACGCGCATCGTGGAAATCGAGGACGGACGAGCCCGCAACTTCATCGGAGATTACGAATACTATTTGTGGAAGAAGGCGCAGGAATTCGAATCGATCAAGGAAACCAAAGAAGAGCTTGACGGCAAGCCGCAGGCCAAATCGTCGGGACCCACTCGCGCCATGGCTCAGCAAATCCAAACTCCGCCGAAGGACTCCGGTGGCAATCGGCGAGACTTGACGAAGACGCAGGCCCGTCTGGAAAAGCAGGTGGCGCGGGCGGAGTCCGAGATTGCGGACCTTGAGCAGAAAGTGAAAGCCCGCGAGTCGGAATTAGCCGATCCTGCGCTCTACAAGGAATTTGAGAAGTGGAATGTGCTCCACCGGGAGCAAGACGGATTGAAGCGTGATCTTGAGCGAATGACTTCCCGCTGGGAATCGCTGTCGGCGGAATTGGAAAAGGTAAAGAAAGATTTGGATGCGCAGCGCTAGACGGAGGCCTTGAGCGTTTCTTCGAGGTAATAATAAAGCCAGCGGTTCTTCTCTTTCGTCACGAGATCGTCCCACACCACTCCGATCAGGAACCCTTTCTTCTCCCAAGGCTTGACCCACGTGACGGTTCCATCGAGCTTTTCCTGCTGTTCAACTCGATCGGAATCCAGGAACACAAGCGAGACTGTTACTTTTTCGTTGGGCGGGAAACGGTCTTTGGTATGGAGACCGGCCCCGATTTGGTTCACGTTGTCCAGGACGGCCGTACAAGCCCGGCCTCCACTTTTCGGGGAGACGAGCGCGGAACCGACCAGCGTGGCGCGTACAAACTTCCGCCGCTCACCCGCTGCCGCCATATCGGCCGATTGCTTTGTTTCACTTCGTTTCATTTCATCTAAGTATAACCGATTAGTAGAGATTGTAAACCGGGAAATTGGCCCTATCCTATGGTTGGGGCTTAGGTCGATAGTACTGCCGGCTTTTCAACGGTTCCGGCAGATGGGCTTGCTCGCTCTTGGCTTGAGGATCGTCATGGACATAGCGGTAACCCTGCCCATAGCCCAGCCCCTTCATCAGCCCCGTCACAGCATTCCGAAGATGGATTGGAACCCCAAGATTACCATGGGTTTGGGCATCCTTGATCGCTTCCAGTAGTCCGACATAGGACGCATTGTCTTTAGGCCGTGAGGCGAGGTAGGTAGTCCCCTGCGCAAGGTTGATCTGCGCTTCAGGCAACCCCACGAATTGGACGGCCTGTGCGACGGACATCGCGACTACAAGGGCCATGGGATCTGCGTTACCGATGTCTTCCGACGCAAAAATCACCATCCGCCGGGCGATAAATTTCGGGTCTTCTCCGGCCTCCAGCATACGGGCCAGCCAGTAGAGCGCCCCGTTCGGATCGGAGTCGCGCATGCTCTTTATATAGGCGGAAATGACGTTGTAGTGTTCTTCACCGGACTTGTCGTACCGAAGCGCCTGCTTGTTCAACGAAGCCGCCAGCAGCGCCTCATCGACCAGTCTCGTGCCATCCGCTCCGGCTGGCGCCTGAGTGACGACAAACTCGACTGCCGTAAGCAGCGCCCGCGCGTCTCCGTTGCCGAAGGCCACCAGCCGTTTCCGCGCTCCGGGTGACAGACGCGCCTTCAACTGACCCAGGCCGGTATCGGAATCGGCGAGCGCCCGATCCAGGATACTGCCCAGGGCGTCTTCGGAGAGCGGCTTGAGAACGACCAGAATCGAGCGAGAGAGTAGCGGACTAATCACTTCAAAGGAGGGATTTTCAGTCGTCGCCCCGACCAAAATCACCGTGCCCCGTTCGACATGGGGGAGAAAAGCATCCTGCTGGGCCTTGTTAAACCGATGGATCTCGTCCACGAAAAGGACGGTCTTCTGCTGCTGTAACGCAAGCCGATGCTCGGCCGCCTTGATGATTTCACGCAACTCCGGAATGCCGCCGGTCACCGCCGAAAACGCTACGAATTGGGCTTTGGTGTGCCGGGCGATCAGGTGTGCCAGCGTGGTCTTGCCCGAACCGGGCGGGCCCCAAAAGATCACAGAGGAAAGACGATCCGACTCAATGGCCTTGCGCAGAGGCCGGTCCATGCCGACGATGTCATCCTGCCCGACAAAGTCGGAAAACTCCTTTGGGCGCATCCGCTCTGCCAGCGGGGCATCGGCCTTCTTCCCTGCCTGGGGAGCGGCAAATAGATCGGGCCGTGGATCGCGCGGGGTCGGCATGAGTCACTCCTTGAAATGAGCGGATTGTATACGCCGATTCAATTGATCGCAAACGGCCCCTTGACCGAACGAACCGCTGGTGCTACGAACAGCGTCGGCGTAGGGAGAGAATGGTGCAAGTCACAATCAACGGCATCGCATTAGCCTATAGCGACACAGGCGGCGGTCTTCCGATAGTCTTCTTGCATGCCTTTCCGCTGAATCGGACGATGTGGGCGCAGCAGGAAGCCGACCTGTCGACGCATGGTCGCATCATTACGATCGACCTGCGCGGGCACGGGGAATCGGACGCTCCGCTTTGGCATTACTCCCTCGACCAGGCCGCCGAGGACGTGCGGGCTTTGCTGGATCACTTATCGATCCGACAGGCAGTCTTCGTGGGTTTATCGATGGGGGGCTATATTCTGTTTGCCTTTTATCGGAGGTATGCCGATCGTGTGAAAGGACTCGTGCTCGCGGACACGAAAGCACAGGCGGATACGCCGGAGGGAAAAGCTGGCCGCTTCCAGATGGCGCAGACGGCATACAAGCACGGACCGGCAGCCATTGCCGACATCATGATCCCGAAATTGCTGAGCCCTGAGACAATCCGGATGAGACCGGAGACGGTTCAACGAGTGCGCATGATGATTGAAAGCAATCAGGTGAGCGGCATCGCGGGGGATTTAATGGCGATGGCCGAGCGTCCCGATTCCATCCCGCTCTTGAAACAGATCAGCTGTCCAACCCAAATTGTCGTAGGCGAAATGGACCAAGCTACTCCGCTGTCAGATGCCAAGCTCATGGCCGATCAGATTCCAGGTGCCCGCCTGGCCGTCATTCCAGAAGCCGCACATCTGGCGAACCTGGAACAGCCTGAGCTGTTCGCTCATATCGTTCGGTCTTTTATTGAGAACGTGGCAGAGCCGAGACGTCACTGAGAAGATGCCGGTGAGGCGGTTCAGTCTGAATCGCCGCCGCTGGATTTCCGAATCAGCTTGAGGAATTCCAGGCGGGTTTGCGGCTGGCTGCGGAAGGCACCTAACATGGAGCTGGTGACGGCCACTGTATTCTGTTTCTCCACACCACGCATCATCATACAGAGGTGCCGCGCTTCGACGACGACCCCGACCCCGTTCGCATTCAGTTTCTCCTTCAATGTTTCGGCGACTTGGACCGTCAATCGCTCCTGCACTTGAAGCCGGCGGGCGAAGGTATCGACAATGCGCGGGATCTTGCTCAGACCCACGACTTTCTTGTTGGGCAGGTACCCGACATGGACCTTGCCGAAGAACGGCAAGAGATGGTGTTCGCACATGCTGAAGAAATCGATGTCTTTCACGATGACCATCTCATCGTATTCGATCGGAAACAGCGCCCCGTTCAGGAGATGATCGATGTTACGTTGATAGCCCTGGGTCATGAAGGCGAGCGCCTTGGCGACCCGTTCTGGTGTTTTGAGCAGGCCGTGGCGGTTTGGTTTTTCACCGAGCGCGAGCAGCATCTGCGTCACCAGCGATTGCAGGGACTGCAAATCAGCCGGTTGCCCGCTTCCGCCGACGTCCTCGACCGGGCCCCGACGTTTCTCCGTCTGCTTCCGCTTAGCCACGCGCCCTCCCGATAAGTTGAGCCGGTCCGGCATACTCAAAGTGATTGTCCCTGGTCTCGATGACGCCCACTTTTTCAAGCTGCCCGGACGGCAGTTTCGCTTCCAACAAGTCCCAGATCAATTTCACAAGATTCTCTCCGGTCGTGGTGCGGTCGGCAAATTCTTTGTCGCCGTTGAGATCCTGGTGGTCGAACCGCTTCACCACGGTCTCATTGACGATGTGATCGAGCCGCGCAAGGCTGCCTGCCTCGTCGCTCGCGTCATGCCTGACCGTCACCAGCACCGCATAGTTATGGCCGTGACCATTCGGATTGTTGCATTTCCCGAAGATAACCTGATTTTCCTTCGGCGTCAGGTGATCGGTGTGCAGCCTGTGGGCGGCACAAAACCTATAGCGCCTGGTCACATGTATCTGATGCATCCGCACCCTGCGAAAGAACGAAAGCCAGGGTCACTCATTCAGTGAGCAACCCTGGCCTCATAATAGAAACCCCGTGGGGGCGCTCCCCCGGACATTCGAATAGACCACTTAGGAACTAAATGAGCTGCCGCAGCCGCAGGTCGTCTTGGCTTGGGGATTCTTGATAGAAAACCCGGATCCCTGCACGCTGTCCACGTAATCGACCTCCGCGCCTTGCAACAACGGGGCGCTCTGCGAGTCCATGATGACTTTGACGTCGCCCATCTCAACGACCGTATCGTCCTCGGCCGTCTTGGATTCGAAAGCCATCCCATATTGATAGCCATGGCACCCGCCGCCGCGGACATACACCCGCAACCCGACTACATCTTTCTCTTCAGCCATCAATTCTCTGATCTTCTGTTCCGCCACCTGTGTAATCGTAACCATTGTCGTCCTCCTATATCTCCAGATTCGCAACCCGCGTTCTGGGCTGGCTTAGTGTAACACCTCTCTACCGAATATCAACTCCCCCGGTTTCTGCTGTTTCTTTGCCCGGAGCTTCCCACTTGCTTCCCGGAACGCGCACGACGACATCGCCCAGCACCTTCGCCTGGCAGGCCAATCGGTGTTGCGGTTCGCTCAATGCTTCGCGATCCAGCAGGTCTTGTTCGTCAAAATCGATCTCAGAAAGCTGATCCAGCCCCGCCTGAACCTCGACTCGGCATGTGGTGCAGGACGCATTCCCCCCGCAATCATGATTTAAGGGAAGCCCCAACCCTTTCGCCGCATCCAGGAGTGAGGTGTTGACGTCCACCTCTCCGATTCTTTCGCCGAAATACAGAAACGTCACACGCGGCATCACGATCTCCTAGGATTGGGCGCCGACACCGGCCGGTATGGCTCGATACGGACAGCGTTGCATTCGAATATGGTCTTCGTACTCCTGGCGGAACAATTTCAGACTGCTCTGCACCAAGACCGATGCGCCCGTCACCAGGGTGCAGTATCCTGTGCCTTTCACAAATCCGCAGAGCTGAAGGAGACTGTCGAGATCCTTTTGGGCTCCCTGGCCTTCTTCAATTTTGGCCATCAACGCAGCCAGATTGATCGTTCCCATTCTGCAGGGAGGACATTGGCCGCAGCTTTCGTTCTTGAAGAAGTCGGAAAACTGAAGTGTCTTTGCGATCATACAGGTTGCATCGTCGACGACGATCACGCCCGCCGAGCCCAAACCCGTTCCGGCCTTTTTCAATGAATCGAAATCCATGGCCAGATCGAGCTGATCCGCCGTCACCATCGAAAAGGCCGGGCCGCCTGGAAACACCGCTTTGATCTTGCGGCCTCCCGGCACACCCCCTCCGCATTGCTCGATCAAACTCCGTATCGTGACGCCCATGGGCATTTCATACACACCGGGCCGATTGACCGCGCCGCTCAATGAAAACATCATCGTGCCGGGACACCGTTCCGTACCGACCTGTGTAAACCACGTCGCTCCCTTGTGAAGAATTCGAGGAATGTTGCACAGTGTCTCGACATTGTTCACCAATGTCGGTTTGCCGTAGAGACCGAAGTCCGTCGGGTAGAATGGCGGCTTCTGCCTCGGCATGGCCGGACGGCCCTGCATGGACTCCAGCATGGCGGTCTCTTCTCCCGCGACATAACTACCGTGGCCTTCGAAGACTTGCAATTCGATGTCGAACCCGCTCCCCAGCACATTCTTCCCGAGAAAACCCCGCTCTTTTGCCTGTGCCAGAGCTTTCTTCAGATTCTCTCGTTCTTCATGATACTCATGGTTCACATAAATGAAGGAGGCCTTGGCCTTCACCGTATGTGAGGCAATCAGACAGCCCTCAATCAATTGATGCGGCAACGTCTTCAGTAAGTGGCGGTCCTTGAATGTCCCCGGTTCATGTTCGCCCGCATTGCACACAAAGTAGCGCTCCTGAACCCGGTGATTGAGCACCTTGTCCCACTTGACCCCGGTCGGAAATCCTGCTCCGCCCCGTCCACGGAGACCTGCCTTCTTCAATTCATCGACGACTTGCGTCGCCTTTAATTCAGTGACACATCGTGTCCAGGCTTCATACCCCCCGACCTTCAAATAGCCGTCAATCTCCCAAGGGGCGCCATCGAGTTTTTGAACAAGACGTGGTTCTGCCGCAATCGACATCGTCCATCCCGCGTGAAAAATCACAACTTTGGAGCTCGTACTATACGGCTCCATATCCATGTCCGTCAAGGCAACAGGTCAGGAATGGGCCTAAATCTCAATTGGTTAGGACTAGGGGACCTATTGGAGCTGGGTATAGAGAGCCAAAAACAGCGTAGGAGAGGAGCAAACCCGCTCACCGGGGGGGGGGTGACCCGACCGGTGAGCGGACAGCTCTATCTAAAGTGGCTGCCGGCTCCCATGAAGAACAACATGGGAATCGAGAGCATAAAATTCACGCGCGAGGCCAGTAGGGCAGTCCGTCCCCATTGGGCCATCTCCGGCGGCGCGGGGGTGCCTTGGGCCGCAGCCGTCACAGCCGCAATGATTTTCTTCTGGTTCGGCCAGATGATCCCATGGACGTTGCCCAACATAATGATGCCCAGCAACCCACCGATCGCCACGGCCACCGCTCCTGTTCCGCCTCTGTGGTACATGGCGCCGTACAAGAGCACCCCGGCAATCACTGTCACGGTCGCTCCGTGCCGGAACCAATTCAGCGCCATGGGCATCAGCTTGGGAATCACGATGTTCTTAGTCGGCCCATCCAAACTCTTCAAGAACGCGGCATTGATCAAGTTGAAGAAATACAAGAGTCCGATCCAGGTGATGCCGGCCAGGAAGTGAATCCAGCGAAGGATGATCTGGCCCCAATCCGCTTCGCCTGCGCCAATGCCGGTCATCCCAAGATACAACCCTATTAACACAACGGTGAGCGCGAACCCCGCGGCCATCGTCTGCGTCGGATTTTCAAGAAATTTCATAGCTCCCTCTCATCGAACGGTTGACTGTAAGCCCATACCTGTACTGTAGCCCTTCTTCGAATGTCAAGTTCGTACGCCTTGCCGTTCATCAAACGTACGGAGAAGGTACCAGCGATTCTTCCTTTGATGCGAGACACCTTGACGACGACGTATTTTCCTCACGCCATGAGCCGGTCGACAGCGGCGCAGAGTTCTCGGACAGCGTTCGCCGACGTTTCCAATGCCGCTTGCTCGTTGACCGTCAGCTCGTATTCCACGATCTGTTCCACGCCGCTGCGTCCGATCTTGACCGGAACCCCCACGATGACGTTCTTTAATCCATACTCGCCTTCACAGAGGACCGAGCAGGGCAGCACCCGCTTCTCATCGTGAGAAATCGCCTCAACCATATCTACCGCTGAGGCGGACGGAGCATAGAAGGCACTGCCTGTTTTCAACAGGCCTACGATCTCCGCTCCTCCGTCACGCGTCCGTTGGATAATCGCATCCAGTTTGTCCTTCGACATCAGGTCTGAAACGGGCTTGCCCTTCACAGTGGTATAACGCGGGAGCGGCACCATCGTATCGCCATGGCCTCCCAAAACCATGGCCTGCACGTCAGGTCCCGGCACGTTCAATTCGGCCGCGATGAACGAGCGCATTCTGGCGGAATCCAAGATACCGCCCATGCCGATGATTCTGGATTTGGGCAGTCCGCTGACCAGGCGCGCCACATGGACCATGGCGTCCAACGGATTGGTGACCAGAATCAAGATGATGTCCGGAGAGCGGGCTACCAATTGCGACACGACGGATTTCACGATCTTCGCATTGGTCGACAGCAGCTCGTCGCGGCTCATGCCCGGTTTTCTCGGAATGCCGGACGTAATGACCGCGACCGATGAGCCGGCGGTTTCGTCATAGCCATTGGTGCCGACGACGCGGGTGCTATAGCCGCACACCGGTCCGGCTTGCGAGATATCGAGCGCCTTGCCCTGCGGCATACCCTCCGTGATATCGACCAAGACGACATCGTAGATGTCTTTCTCGGCCAAGCGCTGCGCCGTCGTTCCTCCTACATTCCCCGCACCCACCACGGTAATTTTAGGACGCCCCATCATCGCCACCTCGTGAATCGTAAAACGTGAAGCGTGAAGCGCGCCATCCCCGGACGCCTCACTCCTGACCCCTCACGCATGTTCATGCTCTGTCCAGCCCGCCACTTTGAAGTTGATCGTGCAGACGAAATTATCGCCGTCGTAAAAATTCACTTTGATCTTCTTTTTGCCGTACGTCTTGGCTAGAAATGCTTCGGGATTGTCGACCAATTCCTGATAGCCGCCTGCCGGATATTCGCCCAAGTCATGAAAGACCACGATCATGCCCGCTTTCACTTCTTGCAACACTTTGGCCCGACATCGAGGATAAACCTCCCAGAATTTCGCCTCGATCAGTTCTTTGGTCGGCTCCTGGCGATCTTCGCCCTGTTTTAGCGGCTGCGCAAACTTCGCCAGCCGGCGGATGTAGGGATACTGATGGCCGGTAAACAGCTTATAGAGCCAGGACGGAACCGCGGGTCTCTCTACTGGATTCGCCATCGATTCCCCGTACCTTTCGCCCAGTCCTTCGCGGCACACATCTGCTATCTGGTCAGTCTATGATACATGCGCGGCAATCGAGATGGCAGCGATTCTACACGGTCGATCACGGCAAACTGTACGTCACCGTACATACGACGCATGTAGAGATCGGCCTCCCGATCGATGGTCACACAAAACGGATTGATGCCTCGTTGCCTGGCTTCCCGAAGCGCCGTCTTGGTGTCCTCCAAGGCATACTCGTCCTTATATTCGCCGTCCAGCGGCCGACCGTCGCTTACGAGGATCAAGAGCCGGTGGATCGCATCACGCGCCAGCAACTTGGCCGAGGCATGACGGATGGCCGCCCCGTCACGGTTTTGTTGACGCGGGCCGAGCCCGCCCAGCCGAAGGGCCGTGGCAGGTCCCAATCGATCGTCAAAATCCTTGATCGTGAGAAAGTCGACCGAAGCGCGCCCCTGGCCGGAATAGGCATAGAGACCATACTGATCGCCCACCGCCTCCAACGCCTCACAGAGCAGCACGAGACTTTCCTTTTCAACGTCGATCACCCGGCGTCCGCTGTCAAGCCGTCGGCTCGTCGATCCGCTGACGTCGACCAGAAACGCGACCGCCACCTCGCGCTGCCGCTTTTCACGTCTGACATACAGACGGTCATCTCCTTCCGAGCCCGCTCGAAGTTCCGCGGCTCTTCGTACGACGGCATCGATATCCAGATCATCTCCATCGGCCTGCCCTGCGACCCGGCGGAACGCCGGAGGACGCAGGTTCTCAAAGATTCTGCGAAGCGACCTGATCGCGCTCCGATGTGCCGCAAGTATCTCGTCCACGCTTTCTGCTGACCCTGTCTCCGCCGGCCGTTCAGCCACCAGACACCAGTTCACTCGATAATCCTGAATCGTATGGTCCCACTCCGGGTATCGAACCGTGCGAGCCTCATGAGCTGTCGATTCCGGCATCGGCTGCGGTTCGACCTCCAGTGCGAGTAACTCTTCGACGAGAGACAACGACTGCCCGCCGGCGAGCACCTCCCTGCCCATGGATTCCTGCTCGCCACGAGTTCCCTGACCGGACCCTGTTCGTTCATTCGTTCCGCCCTGCAGGCCGGCCATCCGATCCCGTTCCGTCTCGATCTCATCCGTACGTTCGACCGGCTCCCGATCTCTTGTGATGAACTCCGGACTCATCGCACCGCGATAGACCCAATTGGTTACGGGCCGGTAGTTGTGATGCATCGACTCCGAGGCGGTCGGCCCTACTCCGAGCTCCGTCGACTCCTCAGTCGCCTGATCCGCTTCGATCAGCTCGGCGCGAGGCGCCAGGAGTTCTTCCATCCTGACATAGAGATCATGGGCCAGGCGAACGGACCGCTCTGCCGTTGCCGTGGTCTGGAAAAGAGGTTGGCACATGGTCCATAGGATAGAGACTTCTTCTTTGACGGCATGGGGCACCGCGGAGTCGGCTGACTCGCCCGTCGAGAGCCTCAACAGACAATCAACGATCAATTCCTTGACCGTCAGCCCATGGGCAGGATCGCGTGGAACGACGGCTTCAGCGGCCAGCTGCGCCAGTTCGCGCCGCAGACCGGGATACTCTGCCTGAAGTAAGAAGTCGATGCGCGCGTCTTCCAGGACAGTCCACACATCTTGAGCAAGACGCGGGTGAGGGTAGAGCTGAAACAAGGCCTTCAGTGTATCGGACGTCGCGTCAGTCGGCCGGCCATATCGTTGCCGCACGAGCTGGACCACATCGGCAAGGGATTCCAGCCGGAGCCGATAGGTTCCGAATTCCACGTGGCCCGCTTCATGGGCCGCCATCACCAGATACAACCGCTCATTCGCTTCAGCTGTCGGGTAGCGGCGTAACACCGCCGGCAATGAAATGGTGCGTCCATCGGCGCTTACTGTTGCGCGGGCCGGCGAGGCAGCCGGTGAATCCGGCAAGGCCGCAATCGTGACGTCTGTTCCACAGAGCCCTTGGACAAAGAGTTTGACCCGGCGGGCGACGCGCCGAAGCGGGACACCGCTCATCGCCGCTTCGACCGAGGCAAGGGCTTTCTGTGACTCCACCGCAAAATATGTTTGTGCGCCTTCCCGACTGTACGCCAGCACTTCCATCCCGGCCTTGAACCAATTCTCGAACCGGGAAAGGGCTTGAGGCGCATCGCCGATCAGACCGATGACGTCCGGGCACCGCCGGAGATAATTCAGTGCGCTTTCTGCATCCTGTTCGGCAAGCAGCGCACCGTACTGCAACACTTTGATCTGCCACTCTTCCGCAGGCAGCGCGCGCAGCAGGCGAGGCGACTCCGCCAGCCAGGTCACGCCGGACTGAGCCGACCGCCCGGCCAGCACGATCCCCAATGACAATGCCTTTGAACGGACGCTGGGATGCTCGATATCTTCCAGAATCGTCGGGCTCGTGCGCATGAATTCCATTGCGGCCATGTAATCCGGCTTGCCGAGCGTATTCGGCGCCACCAGTTTCATGCCGAACGCCAGCCAGTCCCGTACGTCGCCGATTGGGAGCACCGAAGCCACTCTGGGAATCTGGCGAATGTATTCGAGTCCAACGACCACATCGACCGATGTCAGCTCGATGCCGATGTCGAGCCATGGCCGCACCTCGCCGAGAGAAGAGACGGACAGAATCTGAGGCGTCACTCGCAGATATTCCAATGTGACATTGGCATCCCGATCAGCCAGTTCCAACCCGATCTCGAGCACAGCCGTCCGTGCTTCAGGTGGTTCGAGCAGACCCAGAATCAGCGGACTGTCTTTGAAGTATTTGAGCGCCGTGGCGCCGGATGATTCGGCCAACGCGACTCCCAGATCAAGCCAAGGAACGACGTGCGCGAGGCCGGCACGCCGATCCAGTTCAGGAAGCGCTTCGACCGCCGCATGCACCGCCTTGGCCGACAGGTCTTCGAGTTCATCCAGCAATTCCCGCACTGCCGCCATCGTCTGTGCTGTGCCTGCCGTCCCCGCCATCTTCGCGACGAGGGCTTCCGCAACCTCGCCTCCCAGTTCGGGAACCAGCCGTTCGATCAACGTGTTGTGTGCTGAAGAACCTGTCATGACTCTTGATCCACCATCAGCGCAGTACGCGAAGGGGTGGATTGTAAAGGAGCGATTTTCCCTTGTAAACTAGCCGCTCGCGGCAGTGACCGCCATTGTCGAGAGGAGCATCCCGTGGCTGAGCCAAAACAGGAGAGCATCGAGAAGATCGTCAAGTTCGTGAAGGGTTTCGCTGAGAAGAGCGGGACCTCCATGCATCCCAACCCGGCCGTCACCGAGGCGGTCGTCAAAGGCCTGGCGATGCATATCGATGAACTGGGCAAGCCGCTGTGCCCCTGCAATTTCTACAAGGACAAAGAAGCCGAGGCCAAGCTACGACGCTGGATGTGCGCCTGCGATGAAATGCAGATCTACAAGTACTGCCACTGTCTGCTTTTTGTTCGTGAAGACGGGATGCCGATCACCGAATACCTTCCCGAAGGCCACGAAGGGCGACAAGTGTACGGAGTCGTCACCGATCCGACGCCGGAAAAAGGCCGTATGCTCAGACACAAAGCAGCCTCCTCATCAACCTCGGCGGAAGATCCCTCGCCGGGACCAACGACGTAACCATCGTGCGCCACCATCATCGGATAGGGTGTTGGTTCGTCTGCTGCCTCCTGATCGGGAACCTATGGCCTCTGCAGGGACAGGCTATTGAGCCGATCGCATCCGGTCCACCGGTTTTGAACGAGAAAGACCTGGCTGCCTATAAGCAGAAAGGCCGAGGCACCCTCGCCGGACAGGTCTTCCTCGGTTCACTATCCGGGAAAGCCATTACTCAGGCCGGCGTCCCGGTCCATCTGATTCCCGTGAGTCCTTACACCCGCTACTGGTTCGACCACAATGTACGAACCACCGGATGCATCTCAAACGACGACCCGACCGCCAATGACGGCCTCATGTCCCGCCAACAAGCGGACTGCGCCCGTGACGGGCTGGCACAATTCCTGACCGAAAAGCGATTACTTCCCTATCTTCGCACCACGAGAGCCAACCCGACCGGACACTTCTGGTTCATGAAAATTCCGGCCGGCCGGTATTATCTCGTGAGTCTGATCGAAGGCGGAGGCGGCGTACACCAAGACGAACGGGCAGCCGGAATTGCGTGGCTGACCATTGAGCTCGAAGCGGGCGAGAAAGCGACCAACCTGGTGGTCACCAACTGCCGAAGCGGCCTGTGCTGACCGACGATACAACAGTCTGTTTCATAGAGCTTTCAGCGATTTCCACATCCATACATCCGTTGTCATGACACAGCGACCTCCAGGGCATCTTCACTGACAAACCCGTGCCTCCATGAGTCCGACAATCTCCTGCCTGATTTGTAGGAGAGTGACCGATCAGCCGAGAGATGGCATAATATGGCCGGATCGTGATGCCCTTGAGGGTCGTTCGGAAGCGAGGAACCAGGATAGTCGATGCGAATACTGCTTGTTGAAGACGATGTGAACCTTGCTCAGTTTATTCGGAAGGGTCTGAGAGAAGAGCAATACGCAGTGGACGTCGCGCCCGACGGCGAAGAAGGCCTGGCGATGGCCTTGAACAACCCGTACGATCTGCTGATCCTCGACATCATGCTGCCCAAGCTCGACGGCCTCACGCTCTGCCGCCGCGTGCGCGCCAAGGGCAACATGACTCCGGTGCTGCTGTTGACCGCGCGCAACACGGTGGAAACCAAGGTCTCCGGCTTCGATACCGGCGCAGATCAGTTTTTGCCCAAGCCCTTCGCCTTCGTGGAATTGCTGGCTCAAATCCGAGCCCTGCTCCGCCGGGGGAGCCCGCAGCAGCTGGTGCAACTCCAAGCGGCCGATCTGAAGCTAGACCCAGCTTCTCATCGCGTCTGGCGGGCGGGGCAAGAAATTTCTCTGACGAATAAGGAATATGCCCTGCTTGAGTTTCTGTTGCGCAACAAAAATCGGGTGTTGACCAGAACGGCGATCATCGAACATGTGTGGGACATCAGCTATGACCCGATGACAAACATCGTGGATGCCCATATTCGGGCTCTGCGGGCCAAGATCGACCGGGATTTTTCACCTCCGTTGATCGCCACCGTACGGGGCGCCGGGTACATGCTCGAAGAACCGGAAACAGCCGCGTGAAATCCCTGCGCAGTCTCATCAGTTGGTCTACCTTCCTCTTGATCGCGGGGCTGCTCGTATTATCCGCTCTTGTGTACGTCACGAGCGAAGTCCTGTTGAACCGGTTCGTGGACGGACTGCTGTTAGAGTTGTCGGACACACTGGCCGAGCTCGTTGAACAGCGCTCCGAGATATTTGAAAAGAGCGGCCAGGATGTGGGGCCGGCCGGCAGAAGCAATCAGGAACGGCAGGTTCTACCGGATGTCCCTCACTCGCTTCGTGTTTTCTCGGCGGATGGCCGACTCCTGTGGAGTAGTCCCAACGCGGCAGTGCAGGAGTCCATTCCCCCCCATATCCTTCGGCAAGTCCAGATCGAGCACACGGTGTTTGTCACTATTGAGTCGGCCGCCGGAATGCCTGCCCGGCATCTGTTCCTCTCCATTATGAAGGACGGGCATATTCGGTATGTCCTTCAGACGGAAACCTCACTGCGCCATTACCGAGAGACCCTGTATGGTCTGCT
>MSXM01000003.1:16280-34005 GCA_002083565.1 Nitrospira sp. ST-bin4
CCGATCGAGACCTTATGCGCTCGCGCCGAAACGATGTCCGAAGCCGATCTAGGGAAGCGTCTCGCGGTGGATTCGCCCTATCAGGAATTTCGGCGGCTCACCCAGGCAGTCAACTCGGTGTTGGATCAGTTCCAGCGTAATAGCGAGGTCCAACGGAACTTTTGCGAAATCGCCGCCCACGAGATGAAGACCCCTCTGACCATCCTCCAGGGAAACCTGGAGGTGGCCCTCATGAAAGCCAGGACGACTGCGGAATATCGCGATGCACTGATCAATAATCTGGAACAGGTCGGGCGGCTCATCGCGTTGACGCGCCCACTTTTGACGCTCGCAAAATTTACCAGCAGCAAGCCTCCCATTCATCTCGCGCCTCTAGCTTTGGAACCGTTGATTCAAGAGATCGTGGATGAACTGACCCTGCTCGCAGATGATTACCGCATTACCTTAATGTTTGAATCCCAACCGGTGCCCTCCATTCTCGGCGACGCACAATGGCTCAAACAAGCGCTGATTAATCTGCTCGACAACGCGCTTCGTTACACGCCGCCCGGCGGATTTGTCACGGTCCGATTGCACCGTGCCGGGGAATGGGTGGACGTGGCTGTCGAGGATACGGGCCATGGAATTGAGTCGGAGAATATCCCGCATCTCTTCGAGCGGTTCTATCGGACCGATTGGGCGCGGGCGAAAGATTCCGCCGGCACCGGACTCGGACTTCCCATCGTGAAGGAAATTGCGGAAGCGCACGGCGGCACGATTTCAGTCGCCAGCCAAATCCACAAGGGCTCCATCTTTACCCTGCGGTTGCCGGTCTCGACACGCCAGACGGTCTCCGCCTAGCTTAAATAACCTCGACTTCCCAACAACTTGAGTTCCTTTGATGATATCCCATGACGGAGGAGTTTCTCCCCGCGTCGGCCGGAAAGATGAAGAATTCTTCATGGTCTCCTCATGGGCTCTTCATAGAGGAGATGTAGGATTGCCATATCAAATTTACAGGAGGTGAGAAGCCATGGTTACGTTAATTTTCGGAGTACTGACAGTGAGTGTCGTGTTGGTGGTCCTCTATAGAGGGTTCTCCGCAGAAGGCAACTAAGCCAAATCGGCCGCGGGCGTGTCATCCGGAGGATGACGGGATGAGTACACGCTACTTTCTTTCTTTCATCGCCCGCTCGACCTCGCGGCCGGCTTCGCGGGTCTTGATGGACTCCCGGCGATCATGCTGCTTCTTGCCCTTGGCAAGCCCCAGCTCGACCTTCGCCAGGCCGCGCTCGGAAAAATAGATACGGAGGGGAACAAGCGTGAGTCCCTTCTGTTGCGTCTTGCCGAGCAGTTTGTTGATCTCTTTTTTGTGCAGCAGGAGCTTGCGCACACGGATGGGATCATGATTCATGATGTTACCGTGGCTGTAAGGACTGATGTGGCAGTGATGGAGAAAGACTTCGGCTTCGCGGACAGAGGCGTAGCTGTCTTGCAGGTTCACCTTCCCTTCGCGTAGCGATTTGACCTCCGTGCCTTGGAGCACGATCCCGGCCTCGAACTTCTCTTCAATAAAATAGTCGTGGTACGCCTTGCGGTTCGTCACTACGACTTTGTTCGGGTCGTCTTTTGTTTTTGTCATCTCGCGTGAGCTCGTCGAACGGTGACACGTGAAGCGTTTGACGGACGGAGTGTATCAACATCCGCGCATGGGCGATACAAGAAGCGATTCATGAAAAACCCGATGTCAGCTGACGGCTGTTCTTGTTATAATAACGCCATGCCTCGTACCGGCTCTCTCGACTCATTTGGCTCCATTCTTGACGGCCTCGCCAAACGCCTGGGCCTCGAATCCAGACTCCTGGAGCTCCGCTTGCAGCACGAGTGGCGCGACATCGTCGGGGAACCGATCGGATCCCACACCTGGCCGGCGCACATTCGTTTCAAGAAGCTCTCGTTGGTCGTCCGGAACTCCGTGTGGCTCCAACAGCTCACGTTCTTGAAACCCGCGCTGCTCGCTAAATTGAACGAAGCCGCCGGGACGGAATTGGTGAAGGAGATCGTGCTGCGCGTCGGGGATATCCCTGTACCGGCAACAGCGCCTTCCGACGCGCGCGCCACCGATGGGATGTCTCCTCAAACCGAGGCCGCACTCGCAGAAGCCGCCGGCCATATCTCGGTGATCCAGGATCCGGGTCTCCGGGAACGATTTACATCGGTGATATCGAAATACCCGTCTCAGGCTCCGCTTCCACCGGCAACGGGTCGGTCACCCGTCCTTTGAAGAGTGTGCGCTTGTCGTCTGAAATTTTCCCGTTTTTGAAGAGGGAACCGATTCCGGCTTCTTCCTCTCGATCCTGCAATCGATAGTATCCACGAACCGACCGCTCATATTCTCTGACGACCGCCGCATCACCATCCACATACTTTGCCAGCTTTTCAGGATCGGTCCATCCGGCGTCATCGAAAATATAAATCAGGATATGTGCATATCGGCCCCCGGGATCTCCCGGGGTTGTGGGGTAAATCTTCATGGAGCCAAAATCGTGTGTCTGGTGGCTCACTTTTCGAAACCGCTTCAGCAGCCTTTCGATTTCTTCGTCCGTGGAGCCTCTCGGAACGTGCGCCGCCACGAGATGCTGGTTTTGAGACCCAACGGTATAGGGAGGAATCGACCGATCCGGGCGGCTGAGATACATGCCCCCCCAGATGAGTGTGAAGGAGCCGATCAAGACGCCGAGCGCCAGCTTGACGATGATATCGAGCGGTTTCTTCGTCTTGGAGCCGGAAGGAGACATCTGGGGGCATACCTGTTCGAACTAGACCCCTGGAACATTCACCGGGGCCGGATCTTCCCGCTCACTCGGTTCGGCGAGCCTGGCCACGGCGACTACACGATCTTCGTCTCCGTCGAGATCGAGAATGCGGACCCCCTGCGTATTGCGGCCGATTTCACGGATGTCGTCCACTTTGCAGCGAAGCACCTTGCCTTGCGCCGCCATCAGCATGATCTCATCGTCGTCCCGCACTTGCAGAAAGCCTACGGCTGGGCCATTTCGTTCGGTCGTCTTGACGCTGATGATGCCTTTGCCGCCGCGGCCTTGAATACGATATTCGCCTACGCGAGTCCGTTTGCCGTAGCCCCCCTCTGTCACGGTCAGGATCGCCGTGGTGGAGTCGGGGGTAATGGTCTCCATGCCGATCACGTCGTTGCCTTCTTCGAGCGTGATGCCTTTGACGCCGTAGGCCATGCGGCCCATCGGCCTGACTTCTTCTTCTTTGAATCGAATGGTGATCCCTTGTTTCGTGCCGAGAAGAATCTCGCGATGGCCGTCGGTCAATTGAACTCCGATAAGCTTGTCCCCGCTCTCCAAGCCCAACGCAATGATGCCGCCTTGGCGAGGATTGCTGTACGCAGCCAACTCGGTCTTCTTGATCAATCCTTTCTTCGTCGCCATGATGATGAAGCGGTCTTCCCGATATTCCTTCACCGGCAACGTCGCCGTGACCTTCTCACCTCCGGCCAACGCCAATAAGTTTACCAGCGCTTTGCCCTTCGCTGCACGGCTGGCTTCCGGGATCTCATGCACTTTCAGCCAATAGACCTTGCCGGCATCGGTGAAGAAGAGGAGCGTATCGTGCGTCGAAGCCGTAAACAGGTTCACGACGAAATCCTCGTCCTTGATGCCCATGCCGATCTTGCCTTTGCCGCCCCGCCGTTGCGCGCGGTAGAGCGAAGCCGCATTGCGCTTGATATAGCCGGAATGAGAAATTGTGACGACGACTTCTTCTTCCGCGATCAAATCTTCGATATTGATCTCGGCTTCTTCCTTCACAATCTGCGTCCGGCGGTCATCCTTGTATTCATCACGGATCTGGGTCAGCTCATCCTTGATGATCGACCGCACCAGCGCCTCGCTGGCCAAGACGGATTTGAGGTATTCGATCTGCTTGAGTACCTCTTGATACTCTTCGACCAGTTTGGTCCGCTCAAGCTGCGTCAAGCGCTGGAGCCGCATGTCGAGGATGGCCGTGGCTTGGATCTGGCTGAGAGAGAACTGGCGCATCAACCCGGCGCGGGCTTCGTCAGGGGACTGTGACGCCCTGATAAGCGCGATGACCGCATCAAGATGATCCAACGCGATCTTCAGGCCTTCGAGAATGTGCGCCCGCTCTTCCGCCTTGCGCAACTCGAACGCGGTCCGGCGCACCACGACTTCGCGGCGATGTTCGAGAAAGTGATGCAGAATCTGCTTGAGGTTGAGCACCTCGGGACGATTGTTGACCAGCGCGAGCATGATGACACCGAAGGTCGTCTCCAGCTGGGTGTGCTTATAGAGATTATTCAGCACGATCAGCGGAATTTCGTTCCGCTTCAGTTCGATGACCACCCGCACCCCTTCGCGATCGGACGATTCATCGCGCAAGTCGGAAATGCCCTTCAACCGGTCATCCTGTATCAGCTCGGCGATCTTTTCGATCAGCTTGGCCTTGTTGACCTGATAGGGAACTTCCGTGACGATGAGGCGCTCGCGATCGGTGCGCTCATCGGTTTCCACCACCACCTTCGCCCGCAGCTTGAGGAGGCCCCGTCCCGTTTCATAGGCATCTTTAATGCCGCTCTTCCCGTAAATAAAACCCGCCGTGGGGAAGTCGGGCCCCTGAATTTTCTGCATCAACTGCGCGATGGTGACGTCCTGATTCTCCAGCAGAAGCAGCAACCCATCGATCACTTCACCGAGATTGTGCGTGGGAATGTTCGTCGCATACCCGACCGCGATACCGCCGGCTCCGTTGATGAGGAGATTGGGCACCTTGGTCGGCAGCACGAGCGGCTCTTGACGGGATTCGTCGTAGTTAGGACCGAAGTCGACCGTATCCTTATCGATGTCGGCCAGCAGGTCTTCCGCGAGCTTGGTCATGCGTGCTTCCGTGTAGCGCATGGCCGCCGGCGAATCGCCGTCCATCGACCCGTAGTTGCCTTGGCCGTCGACCAGCGGATAGCGCATGTTGAAATCCTGCGCCATCCGGACAAGCGTATCGTAAATGGCCGTGTCGCCGTGGGGATGGTAATTCCCCATGATCTCGCCCACGATTTTGGCGGACTTCCGGTAGGCCCGGTTGGAAGCCAGACCCATTTCATTCATGCCGTAGAGGATACGGCGATGGACCGGTTTGAGCCCGTCACGGACGTCGGGAAGCGCCCGTCCGACGATCACACTCATGGCGTAATCGAGATACGACGACTTCATCTCGTCTTCGATCGCGATATGGCCTAATCTCTCGTCAGGCGGCATAGATCTCCCCCAAAGGCTATCGGCTTACAGCCGTCAGCTATCAGCTTTGGCTCGTCGGCTCCGGAAAGCTGACCGCTGAATGCTGACAGCTTCCTCCCTACACGTCTAAATTTCTTACCTCGAGCGCGTGCGTCTGGATGAAGTTCCGGCGCGGCTCGACCTCATCACCCATGAGAATCGTAAAGATCTCATCGACGCCGGTCAGGTCTTCGAGTGTGACCCTCAAGAGCGTGCGCGCTTCGGGATTCATCGTCGTCTCCCACAACTGACTCGGATTCATTTCTCCCAGTCCTTTGTACCGTTGTATGCTCAGTCCCTGTTTACCCAGGTCAAGAATGGCCTTTACCAATTCATCCGTCGACTGATAGGGCTGTTCCTGCCCTTTGGCCTTGAGTTTATAAGGTTGCCTGCCCAACCCAATGGCAGACGGCGTCAGCTTCTGCAGCTCGCGGAAATCGGCTGAACCGACGAGTTCGTGAGTGATGTCGAGACCATACAGTACACCGTTGGCCTGCAGTCGGCACACCACTTTGTTGGAGTGGTGCTCGTCGTCCGGCAGGATCTCGAAGGTCGGCGCAAGCTTGGGATACGCGCCTGCCAATATGCGTGTGACGCTGGCAACGGCGGAGGTCAGCGCCGCCCGATTCTTGAGCAGTTCCCGATCCAGACCCAGCTCGTCGACAAAAGCGCGCAGGATGGTGGCTTCATACGGCTTCTTGTTCAGCCGGCCGAGCAAATGCTCGAACGCGATCAGTTTCTTGAGGATCGGCAGGAGCCGACGCCCGGTTGCATATCCTTGTGCCCCTTCGAGGTACAACTCGACATCTTCCACCGCCAGATCAGCCAGATGCTCGTTCAACGCCCCCTCGTCCTTCAAATACCGTTCTGCCTTACCTTTCTTCACTCTGAAGAGCGGAGGCTGAGCAATATAGATGTAGCCTCGTTCGATCAGCTCAGGCATCTGCCTGAAAAAGAAGGTCAGCAACAGGGTACGGATGTGGCTGCCATCCACATCGGCGTCGGTCATGAGGATGATCTTGTGATACCGCGTCTTGGAGATGTCGAATGCGTCTTTGTCGCTCTTGTCGCTTTCTTCCCTCTTGCGGCCGATCCCGGTGCCCAGCGCCATGATAAGCGTCCGAATTTCGTCGCTCGTCAGCATCTTGTCGAATCGCGCTTTTTCGACATTCAGAATTTTCCCCTTGAGGGGAAGGATCGCCTGAAATTTGCGGTCGCGCCCCTGCTTTGCCGAGCCGCCGGCCGAATCGCCCTCGACGATATAGATCTCGCTGAGCGCCGGATCTTTCTCCGAGCAATCCGCCAGTTTACCGGGCAGCGATCCTCCGTCGAGCGCGCTCTTGCGCCGGATGAGATCCTTGGCTTTGCGGGCCGCTTCACGGGCGCGGGCCGCATCGATCGCTTTGCCGATGATCTTGCGCGCAACCGGCGGATTCTCCTCGAAATAGGCTCCGAGCTTTTCATTGACCGCCGTTTCGACGACGCCTTTGACTTCACTGTTCCCCAGTTTCGCTTTGGTCTGCCCCTCGAACTGCGGGTTGCGGAGCTTCACGCTGACGACGGCCGTGAGCCCTTCGCGCACGTCGTCGCCCGTGAGCGACTCGGTGTCTTTCTTCAGGAGATCGTTCGCGTTGGCATAGCTGTTGATCGTCCGGGTGAGTGCGGCCTTGAAGCCCACGAGATGTGTGCCGCCCTCTTTCGTGTTGATGTTGTTCGCGAAGGAAAAGAGATTCTCCGCGTAGCTATCGTTGTACTGGAGGGCGACCTCCAGAATCATTTCCGGCTTTTCGACTTTGACGTAGATCGGCTTGTGCAGCGGCGTCTTCGCTTCGTTCAAATGCTCGACGAAAGAGACGATGCCGCCCTTGTAGAGGAACACCTGTTCCTTGGCGGGCTCTTTCCGCTCATCCTTCATTGAGATCGACAGGCCCTTGTTCAGGAAGGCGAGTTCGCGCAGCCGTTGCGCCAGGACGTCGAAGCTGAATTCGAGTGTTTCGAAGATCTGCCCGTCCGGCTTGAATCGGACCTGCGTGCCTCGGCGCTTCGTAACACCGGTGCTCTGCAGCGGCGCACCCGGCTTGCCCCGTTCGTACCGCTGTTCAAAGACCTGCCCATCCTGCCAGATTTCCAGCTCAAGCCATTCCGACAGCGCGTTCACGACCGAAATGCCCACGCCGTGCAATCCGCCGGACACCGTATAGGCGCCTTGTTCGAACTTGCCGCCCGCATGCAGGACGGTTAATGCCACTTCGGCGGCGGACTTCTTTTGCGTTGAGTGCATGCCGGTGGGAATACCCCGGCCGTTGTCGATGACCGTGACGCTCCCGTCAATATGGATTTTGACCTCGATGGTCTCGCCGAATCCGGCCATATGTTCATCGACACTGTTGTCGACGACTTCATAGACCAGGTGATGAAGCCCGTCGACGCCGGTGCTGCCGATATACATCGCCGGCCGCTTCCTGACCGCGTCGAGGCCTTCGAGGACCTTGATTTGGTCTGCGCTGTAACTGTCGGACTTGGGCTTTATAGTGGTCTCGTCTGTGGCCATCCGTTTCCTATTCTCATATACACGTCATAGGATCACACGCTATGCATCCATCGAAGGAGCCGGATGCGTAGGACTATCCCCGCGGGTGATACGCCTCAGATTTTGATCGGCATGACGACGCACTTGAATCCAGGGCTCTCGGATTCCTGGATCAAACAAGGGCTGAGCGGCGTCTCTATCTGCAAGGACACAGTCTCCCCGTCCATGACGCCGAATACGTCCAAGAGATAGCGGGCGTTGAACCCGGAACTGAGCGACTCGCCTTCGTAGCGAGCAGGTAATTCCTCGGTGGCCTCACCGTAATCCGGACTGCTGGAAAACAGGGTCATCTTGCCCGGTGCAAAGGAAACCTTCACAGCGCTGGCTTTATCTCTGGAAAGAACCGAGACGCGGCGGAGCGCACTTTCCAGTTCGATCCGGTTCACGCTGATTTTTTTACCACCCTCCTTTGGGATGACCTGCTGGTAGTTGGGATAGTTGCCTTCCATCAATCGGGACGTCAGCAACAGGCCGCTTTTTCGAAAGATCATGAGGTTCTTGGCAAATCCGATCAGAGGTTCGCCATCCCCTCCCTCTTCCAGGAGACGGCGCATTTCTTGCGCTGCTTTTTTGGGAATGATCGCTTTGATTTCCTGCGGGACACCCTTGCCACCGGCTTGGCTCATCTCATGCTCCGCCACAGCTAACCGGTGGCCGTCCGTGCCGACCAATCGAAGCGTGGTTTTCTTCTCCGTGTTGATGAGCGTGACCAGCAGGCCGTTCAGAATGTACCGAGCATCGTTATCCCCGGCGGCAAACAACGTCTTACGGATCAACTCCAACAGACCGTCTCCCGAGAGCGGCGTCAACCCTTCCCGTTCGATGGCCGGCAAGGCAGGATAGTCGGCGCTGGGCAACCCGACGATCTTGAACTGGCTCTTGCCCATTTGAATGGTCGTCCAGTTGTTCTCTCCTGTAGTCAACTCAATGTCGCCTGACGGCAATTCCTTGATGATCTCAAACAGTTTACGGGCCGAGATCGTCACACCCCCGGTCTCGAGCACAGCCGCTTTGTACAAGCCGCGCATGCCGATCTCGAGATCCGTCGCCACTATTTCAGCCCCCTCCTGCCTGGCCTCCAGCAGAACGTTGGACAAGATGGGCATCGTATTCCGTTTCTCCACAACTCCCTGCACCCGTTGAAGCCCCGTCAACAGTTCATCCCGTCCGATCCGTACTTTCATGGCGCAGTCTCCAAATGAAACCCTTATCTACGCAGAATGTGCTCTTTCAACGTTTCCAGTGTCGTGTGCAATGCGGTGTCGGCCTCTTTGGCTTTTGAAACTTGTCTGCACGCGTGAATGATTGTCGTGTGATCCTTGCCTCCGAATTGGCGCCCGATTTCCGGATAGGAGGCATCGGTCAGTTCGCGGCAGAGAAACATCGCGATCTGCCGGGGATGCACAAGTGTCTTGCTGCGGCGGCGCGATTTCAACTCGGTCATCTTGACATGGAACTGAGCGCACACAGCTTCTTGGATGTCGTCCATTGCGACGATTTTTTTCTTGTCCCCGATCAGGTCACGGAGCACGTTCTTGGCCATGTCCAGTGTAATGACCTGGCCTGTCAACGAGGCATAGGCGCCAAGCCGGACCAAACTGCCCTCCAGCTCGCGGATGTTGCTTTTCATGGCGCCGGCGAGAAACTGAATGACATCTTCCGGCAGTGTAATCCCCTCGTCCTCCGATTTTTTCCTCAAAATCGCGATACGCGTCTCGACATCTGGCGGCTGTAAATCCGCAATCAATCCCCATTCGAACCGTGACCGGAGACGTTCTTCGATATCCGGCATATCCTTGGGAAACCTGTCGCTGGATAGAACAATCTGTTTATGCCCTTCGTACAGGGAGTTGAACGTATGGAAAAACTCCTCTTGGGTCCGTTCTTTCCCGACGAGAAACTGGATGTCATCGATCATCAGCATGTCGATGTGGCGGTAGCGCTTTCGGAGATCCGTCATCTTGTCGTATCGGATGGAGTTGATGACCTCATTTGTGAATTGCTCGGTCGTCAGATACGCAATGCGGAGGTCCGTACGTTCAGCCACATGGTTTCCGATCGCATTCAGGAGATGGGTCTTACCCAGCCCGACACCGCCGTAAATGAAGAGAGGATTGTACGTCTTTCCGGGCTGCTCAGAGACGGCCATACAGGCAGCATGGGCAAACTGATTTCCCGCTCCTACGACGAAATTCTCGAACGTGTATTTCGGATTGAGTTGAATGCCTCGGCGGGATTTCATCTGGCCCGAAGCTTTGGACGGAGTCGAAGCGGCTTGAGGCTCAACTAACCGTGACGCCGGCTTCTGTGATACGACGAAACTTACCGACACGTTGCCGCCACCGCGAGCCGATGACACCGCCTCGACCAGCAACGGGGCATAATGGGTATGCAACCAGTCACCGAAAAACTTGTTCGGTACTCCGATGTGGGCGGTGGAGTTTTCAATCCGATCAAGGCGTGTCGGGATGAACCAGGTGTCATAGACTTGCCTGGGGACCTTCCCCTGGATGTACTGAAGAGCTTCTTGCCAGACCGTATCGACGCTCATAAATCACGGAGATTTCTATACACAGGATTATTCACACCTGTGGATAACTTGGTACTTTGAGATGGGTTTATCAAGCTGGACAAGGTGCTCAATACCATGTCCCCACCATCGTTGTCGAGTTGTGTTTTAGACCCCATAAGTTTTCCACAGGATTCGTCCAAGCTATACGGAGTCTGCCCGGAGGGAATCCCCAATCATATACTCATCGGGCGCGTTATTTTTTCTCTCATTAAACAACGTGATCTCTACTATCCACAGTATTCCCTTCACTACTCCGATTCCGACTCCGACTCCTAATTTTCTTCTAATACATAACTTTAAGAGTAAAGAGTCAGAGGATAATGACCTTTGACGCATGCATGATCACGTCTAGGAGACGTTCATACGTCATAGTCTGCTCCTCTACACCGTCATCACCACATGTTGACTGAAGTGCCCCGGCTTGTTGCTCAGATGAAGGCGAATTTCTTGACGTTATCAGAGTACAGGCTGAAACGTTAAGATCCTTAGAAGAATAAAGCCGAGGGGAAAGCGTATGTGCTGAATGACGAATGAGGTACAAAGGAAAGGACATGGGAGACCTATGGTTAATGACTGATCAAAAGATAAGCGTCCGGTCCATTGATTTTATGAGAGACCGGATAGTCTCATCAGACTCATATCGGACGGAGAATTCTTTCCGGATCAGAGCTGGATCTATCTCTGATGGAAGAATGAAAGGAATTTCAAGATGTTCGACAGATGGAAGGTATTTTTCCAGTATGTCTACATCGACGATATCGTCAAGATCATCAAGGAGGAGACGATGAGCTTCGCCTAAGAGGACAACAGTCGTTGTATGAGATCCTGCGACGAGGCCAAGCGCAATTCGTAGAGCTTCAACCGGTCTATGGGTCTTTCGTGGGTCTTCTTGAATGACAACCGCGATAGTTTTAGCCATGACAAATAGGTTGACGTCAGGTAAATGAAAGAAATGGATCACATGCGTCGATGATTCCAGAAAGGACAACGAGTCCGGACAGGGAAATGGCCGGGTCCAGGTCCGCCGTTGAGACATGATGTTGCTGACACCCATAGGCGCAGGCAAAGACTTTTACGCCTGATTGAGCAATCTGTCGGTATCGTGGATCAGACAGGTTCTTCACTCCCTCATCGATGAGATAGAGATAGACCTCATGACCAGCTGAAAGAGCTGCTTGGGCCAGTCCGTGGACTGTCACCGCACTATCATGGGAAGGGGGCAAGGCAAGGAGGAGACCGAGCTTCCGTTTCATTTTAATAATTCACAGGAATTTATATTATATAATCATATACTTATGAATTTTATGTGATATTGAAAAAGTAAGAGTTTTTGAGGGAAAAGTCAATGGGAAAAATTGGGATCAGGAAGCGCGAAGGAGAGAAGATATGTCACGAGCGAGAGAGGTGAGGGAAACATCACGCTGAGCCTTTGTGGTCATATCACGGAGGATGCCAGTACCTTTCGCAACCTCATCATCTCCGATGATCAGAGTAAATCTTGAGCTGGATCTGTCTGCCTGGCGCAAGTGGGATTTGAGTGTACCGGCCCGAAAATCAGAGACCGCCCGGATTCCAGCCAACCGAAGCTCCTCAAGGGCGGAAAGACCTGTTGCTGATCCCTGGCTTCCAAACCCCGCAATATAGACGGTCGTAGACCCAGGGAGCGGGACTGGTGCCGTTTCGGCGAGCATCATCGCCATCCGTTCCAAGCCAAGCGCAAAGCCGACAGCCGGGGTCGGTGGACCGCCAAGGGTCTCGATAAGGCCATCGTAGCGACCGCCGGCTCCTACCGCATTTTGCGCACCTAAACTTGTCGATGTGACCTCAAAAGTTGTGAGACAATAATAATCGAGCCCACGAACGAGCCGGTGGTTCAGTCGATAAGGAATCCCGATGGAGTCAAGGCCGGCTATCACAGCGGCAAAGTACGCGCGGGCCTTTTCCGAAAGGGAATCGGCGAGCCGGGGAGCCGCCTCGGTGGCAGCCCGACACTCGGGAACTTTGCAATCCAAGACCCTAAGCGGGTTTGTCTCGACACGCCGCTGGCAATTTCCGCAGAGCCGTTCCATGTCCCGCGTTAGATAGGCAACCAGCAGAGGACGATAGGATTCTCGATCAGCGGTATAGCCAAGGTTGTTGATCTCCAAGGTCAGGGCCGGAAGGTTCAAGTCTGAAAGAATCCGCCATAACAATGCGATGACTTCAACGTCGGCGCGAGGGTCAGATGTGCCCAACGACTCGATGCCAAACTGGTGAAATTGACGCAGACGGCCTGCCTGAGGCCGTTCATGACGAAACATCGGTCCCATATAGAAATATTTTTGTGGTAAAGGATCGGCAGCGCGATTGTGTTCGATAAAGGCACGAACTGTTCCTGCGGTGCCTTCGGGCCGGAGCGTGAGTGAGGTGCCGTCCCGGTCCTGGAATGTGTACATCTCTTTTTCGACGATGTCGGTCGATGCCCCGATGCTTCGGGCGAACAGGGTTGTGACTTCGAAAATCGGGACGCGAATTTCCTGAAAGCCATAACGGACGGCCCACTGCCGGGCAGTCTCCTCGATGAGCCGCCAGCGGGGAGTCTCTTCCGGAAGAATGTCTTTGACGCCCTTAATGCCTTTGATCATACCCAGAACCGGTAAGGGGTTAGGCGTGAGGTGCCTCATGTGGAACCCCCTACCTCTAACGAGTTTCAGCGAACTATAGCGGCGCATTCTGAGGCAAGTCAACGGAGCCGATCTTGCGCCTTATCGGTACGAAAGGTATAGTGCGCCTCCTTCGCTGTGTAGCAGAATTAGGAGCGGTCTATGAGTCAGGAACAATCCGGCCGCCGTGTGATGGCCCTCGCGCCGATGCCTCCGGAGAAGTCCGCCTATGCCTTGGCGCGCTACAGCCGGTCGCCGGACTCCATCGAGAACAGCATCACGTGGGTCCACGGCCACTCCTCGGAGAAGTTCTGGGAGCAGTTCTACTTCGACTACGGCCATGCTTCGATCGCGGACTTGGGCCACGTCGTCGTCTGTTTTGAAGAAATCTCCGAGCTTGCAGCGATCCGGTTGGAAGATGAGCCGCTCTGGGACGGTCAGGCCAAATCCAGCCGGTACCAGAACTTTGCGTCGAGTCGATGGTATGTTCCGGGCCAGATTCGAGGCAGCGAAACCGAGGCGGTCTACGAGGGCATTCTGCGCAGCCTGTCCGAAGTCTACCGGCTGCTGCACGATCCCTTGATCGCCCATCTTTCTGAACGGGACCCCCGCCCGGAATCGATGAAGCCGGCCGACTATCAACGCACGATCGCCGCGCGCGCGTTCGACGCGACGCGCTACCTGCTTCCGCTCGCGGCCAAGACGAACGTGGGCCAGGTCGTGAGCATCCGTACGCTGGAAAAGCAGATCACCCGCTTGCTGTCGTCACAGTTGCCGGAGCTGCGCGCCATCGGCGATGATTTGAAAGAGGCCTGCCGGCGCCCACCAGTCAATCTCTGGGGCGAACTGAACGGGCAAACCGCCGGGCTGAATGAACCCTTGGCGCCGACACTGGCGCGGCATGCGAAGGCGAGTCCCTATCAAGAGTCGGTCTATGCTGATTTGTCCCGCCATGCGAAAGATGTCTTGCGCGGGACGGGGCTTGATCAGCCCGATCGCTGGGGCGAAGTCGAGTCAGTCGAGCTGATCGATCCGCACGATCCGCTGGACGAAGTCGTCACCACGCTGCTCTATCGCGTGACGCAGGCTCCGTATCGCACGCTGCTGTCGGTGGTGAAGGAATGGTCCGACAAGCAGAAGCAAGACACGATCGAAGTGGCGACGCGACAGCGAGGGCCGTACGATGAACTGATCAAAGAATTTCGCTGCGGCTACTCGTTCAATTTCGATATCCTGATGGACATCGGCGCATGGAGAGATATGCACCGCCACCGGCGATGCCAGCAGGTTCAGCAGAATTTCACGACCGTTCACGGATACGATGTTCCGCCGCCGCTTGTCGAAGCAGGATTGGATCAAGAGTACCGGCAGGCGATGGACGCGGTGCGCCGCGATATCGAGTTGCTCAGGAAAAAGGATCAGGAGGCCTCGCTCTACGCTATCCCGTTCGGTTTCAAAGTTCGCTGTCTGTTCAAAATGGATTATGCCGAGGCGGAGTATATCGCCAGGCTCCGTTCCGGTGTGAAGGGCCATTGGTCGTACCGCACCGTTGCGTGGCAGATGAAACAGAAGCTCGCCGCGCGCTATCCTGCTCTGGGGGAACGCGTCCAAGCCACGCCCCCGGATGTTGAAGACACACTGACCCGGTAGAAGTCTCACGCGACACATGAGCAGCCATCCGCAACAATGCGAAGCCGCAATCCTGGCTGGAGCCTGGGATACGCTCTTTGCTGAGGCCTCGGTCTGGATCGCGGAACGTACGGGCGCCGGACCCGCGGACCCCTGCGCGTATTTTTCACAAAACATCGTCTATCTGTTGCGTGGCCGGTTCTCGGATGCCTGGAAGACACACGTCTTCTGTCTCCAGACAGAAGACGATATCGTTGCGGTCAAGGCATGGATCAATGACCTCCTCGCGCGGCAGAGTGACAGCAGCCTGGCGCATTTGGTCATGGGTCTCTTGCTGGCTCAGTCCGGTCAATCGGAACAGTCGGTGCAGTACTACAAGGATGCGGCAAGGCTGGATCCGCAATCTGCCTATCCCCACTATTTTCTGGCGCAAATTCACGAGCGGGCAAGTCATCTTGAAATGGCGATCAAGGAGTATAAGGAAGCAGTACGGCTCGATCCGTCGTATATGCCGGCCAGAACCAATCTCGGGGTTGCCTATCAGGAGCAGGGCCGACTGGAGATGGCGATCAAGGAGTACCGCGAGGTCATCAAGTTATGTCCGAGCGACCCGATGGCCCATGCCAATCTTGGATGCGCCCTGGCCGAACAAGGCAAAATGGAACCAGCGCTGCAATCGTACAAGGAAGCGCTCAAGCTGGATCCAAAGGATGCAGAAATTCACTTTGCTCTGGGCGGCTTACACGAAACGAGGGGCCGTCTGGACCTGGCGGAGAAGTCCTATCGTGATGCGCTGGGAGCCAACGGGGAATTCGGCGCCGCGTACTCGGCCTTGGGGTGGCTCAGTCTGAGGAAGCAGCGGATGCAGGACGCGCAAGAACTGTTCAGTCGGGCCTTGAAGTGCAACGAAGAAGATCCCCGCGCCTATCACGGCATCGCCGAACTGTATGCTCTTCGCGGCAAACGCCAGAGCGCAATGGAAAACTACACCAAGGCGATGAACTACTATCGTGACCCCGAGAAGAGGAACCAGATCATGAATCAGCTGTTTCAGGAAGGGCAGGTGGGGGATTGAGGGTTGGGACCAACCGAGTAGGTCCTTTGCTCGCGGAGCCCCCACGATGAAACGGTGGTCGCTCGACGCGCGCAGTCAGGCCCCACTCGATTATTCCCATTGGTGAATGATTTCTCCCAAAGCCGCAGTCCGAATCGGCGGCTCAAAATGCTGAGCCAACGAGGCCGCAGGGAGTGAGAATCCCGAGGCGTACGCGGGCAGGGTACGTTGAGGGGTTCGAACGACTGAGAACGAAGTTGGGCAGCTTTTTCAGCCGCCGACTACAGTTCGCGGATGGCGCCTTGAAGGACGGTAATCTGAGTCACCGGGTCGCCCGATGATCTGAGTTCCGTACGGATCTGATCCTTGAGATAGGATGAATAACCGATTCGGTCGACGAGGAGTTCGAGGAATCGTTCTGCCGGCAGCAGGCTCTGGCCCTTGAGTTCTTCCACAGTCTCATCGCTCACCGGCACATAGGTGCTGCCGATGTGGAAGACCACATTGTAGTACTGTCCCTTGCCGATGCGCTCGAATCGTAGGCCCTTCACCGAATTCCTCCTTAAAGGCTGCTGAGCGGGCCATTCTAGACAAGTTGTGGTCGTGAAGACAAGGGCGCTCTGTGGGTTCTGGCAATACGTCTGTGACGCGCCCATGCGGTAGACAGCTGTGCCGGCGGCCTTTATCATACGCCGCGAACCAAGTGTATTGACCCGTCATGACAGCCAAAGAACTTATAGAATTATGGGTAGCCCGGCTTGAAGCGGAACGGCAACGGATCATCGACGCCGGGCAGGATGTTGCTTGTACGGCAACAGAGGGCCGGCTTGTTCAATCTATCGGGGGGCTCCACCTGTACGAGTTTCTCGTACCCCCTGGAATATCGTTATCGGTCGACCTGCCTTTGTCCATCGTCACCTCCGACGAGATGGATCCGACCGAAGGGATCGTTCTGCGCCAGAAGGGCAGCGCGCTCCTTGTGCAGGTCATCGATTCCCTCGGAGCCTCGACGCCTTCCGTCACACTGATCCCAGACCAGGCCGGACTCCTGAGCACGTCGGTTACCCGGTTGAAGGAGATGGCCGCAAAGGCTGATGCGCAGAGTCTTGGTCTCTCCGAGCGCGTAGTTCCTTGGCTTGCCTCACCGGAAGATGCGTCGAAGATGCCATCCTCTGCGTCGTCGGTTCTCACGACTCTGTGGTCGGAAGATCAGGCGCAGCGCCGTCACAAGCTGGCCGGCCTGGCGATGGAGCTGATTCGCGCCAACAAGCGTATTCTGCTGATCAGTCCCGATCATGAAGAATCTGACGACATCGTCGGCATGATCGCCCGTACGATGAAAGCCGGGGGCCTCAACTACAAGACGTGGCTCAGCCGGTATGAAATGCCGATTACATCGCAGAGTCACAGCATCGTTCTTCACGAGTTGGGCTTCGAGGCGCAAATGCATCAGTTTTATGCCAGGTCTCAAACGGAGAAAGCATCCCTGCGGCGCAAATACGAGCGGTTCCGGGAACTGGCGCCTTTTCTGGCCGGCAAGGCCCAGAAACAAAAAGACCTGGACGAAGTCCGTTTACTTGAATGGCGTCTGGTCACCCAGTTGAGGGATGTGCAGGCGAAACTTGCCGAGGTTGACGCGACCCTGGCCGAATACGAGAACCTCACGCTGTTTCAGCGGCTCACGATGCAGACGGTCGGAAAGAATGTGGAATCACTCACGCAATACCGTACGCTCTATCAGCGGCAGATCGACGGGTTGAACCAGGAGCTTGATGTGGCCAAAGGCCGCATTCGGCAACTGGTTCCGGAAGCGGCTGTTCCAAGGGAACTGCGTCAGGAAGCCGAGGATCTCAAAGAAGCGGTCACCAAGTTGGGCGGAACGAAAAAGATCCGCGAGTTGCTGGCCGCCGAAGCGGATCCGAACCGCCAGGCGTTCATTCAAAA
>MSXM01000003.1:34062-47856 GCA_002083565.1 Nitrospira sp. ST-bin4
GTGCGGTTCGATGTGCTGATCGCCGATGAAGCGCCGCGAATCGGCGCCGCTTCGCTGCTGGCCGCATCCGGCTTGGCGCGCGAACGAATTATCATGAGCGGAGACCTTCGTGAGATTCCCGCGTCAGGCTGCTGGGCGGCGCACGATGCATCGGTTCAGGCAGGTGGATAGGGCTAAAGATTGTGTGTCTCTTCGCTTGACGGAACTCGTCACAATTCAGGATAATCCACCTTCCCCATGGCAGAGCCGAAGTGGCGAAACTGGCAGACGCACTAGATTCAGGGTCTAGCGCCCGCAAGGGTGTCCGGGTTCAAATCCCGGCTTCGGCACCATCCCTTCCTAATAGGCTGAATTCTTTGGCCAGGTAATTGGGCGGTTGGCAAAACGGTCGTATTTCGGTCGTATTGCAAACCCGCGTTGATCCTCCCTACACTCCCGCATGGACTACCTTTCTGAAACAACAAGGAGGGAAAGGCGAAGCCTCCTTGCAGCCGGGTTTACCGGGTGCATTCTGTTCCTACTCAAGAAATTTCCCGCGAAATTTGAAGTCGCGGGGATGAAGTTCGAGACGCCTGAGTTACCCTATATCGCTGTGGGAGCCCTAATTGTCGCGATATTGTATCTACTAGTTAAGTTTTCTGCGTCCTGCGTGTATGAGCGGTTCTCAGCCACGAAGACGGCCCATGAATTGCTGATAAGGGAACGTAAAACAAACCTGGATATCCTTCGTGAAGAGGAAGCGCTTGCTCAGGAAGAACAAGGTCTTGAAGAAAGGAAAAGGGTCACACGTCTCCAACTGGAGGCTGATGAAAATCGTATCAATGGACTCCAAATAGAGATGATAGAGGCCGAAACGAGTTACGTTAAACAATTGGGGGAAGCCGACAAAAAAATGAAACAGTTCCAAGAGATATTGGCTACTCAGCCGGGGAGACAAGTTCGATCTCTTGGTGGAACGTTGAAGGACAGGAGGGAAATCGAGACACGAATACGTGAGCTTAAGGAGGGTCAAGAATCTCTTCTCAAAACCATAAAGGAGGAACATGAAAAGAAAGCGTTTAATGTAGAGGATGCACGAAATCGTTTGGACGAACTGAGAAAGGCATACACCAAAGAACTACAAATTACTGAAGGCGGCCTCAATCAGCGACGCATGCAAATTCGGCAATGGCACCAGGCAGATAAAGTGGTAGGAACGATTTCTCCTTTTCACCTTTTCTTAGAGATATACCTTCCGCTGCTGGTCGGAGTAGTTGCAATTGGTACCCTTACCTACTTGATGTTTCACTTTCCTCCCGCTCCCATGCCTCCTTCGATGCCTGAAATCTGATCGGCTTGTAAATTAGATGAAGGTGAGTTGTTGCCAGCTTCTTCCCGCATTCGTACAATGAGCGCACTTCCGTCGAGGCGTGTCCGCCTCGGAATAAACTTCTCGTACACGTCAAACAGGATCTCTGTAGATTTGTGGCCGAGGGTGGCGGTCACCCATTTTGGATTTTCTCCAGGGGCGAGCGCATTGCTCGCGAAGGTGTGGCGCGTTTGGTAGAAGGTGCGGCGTCGGAGCTTGCCTCCATCGAGTGTGGGATACCAAATTTTCTCTCTCAAGAAATTTAGGTTCAGGAATCCGCCCTCTGGTCCGGTGAACACATAATCTTTTCCAATCTCTGGTTTCCCCTCCCCTCGCTTCAATCGCATGGCGGCTTGTTGGGCTCGTTGGGCTTTTAACGCTTCAATGGCCGGTATCTATCTATTGCCGGGTCTCGACGATGGATCAATCTATAGAGATGCAGCGGTCAGACTTGCGGCGATACTGCGAGCAGCGAGGCTTTGAGATCTTCAAGGAGTACGGGGACGAAGGCGTGAGCGGAACAAAGGATTGGCGTCCGGCATTGGATGTCTTGATGGAAGACGCGAGGAAAAGACTTTTTGACGGTGTGCTCTGTTGGCGGTTTGATCGGTTCGCCCGTTCGACCATGCATCTAATTTCTGCCCTTGATGAATTCCGGCACCTCGGCATTGAGGTCATTTCCTACCAGGAGAATATCGACACTGGCTCCCCTCTCGGGAAAACCATGTTTACCATCGTGGCCGCAATTGCCGAACTGGAGCAAAACATCATCGTGGAACGTATCCGGGGCGGAATCAGACGAGCGAAGGAGCAAGGGAAGCAGTTGGGAAGGCGTCCATTAAACGATCCAAGCGTTTTACGGACAATTCATCAGATGAGGACTCAAGGAAAATCAATTCACGCTACTGCGGAGGCGGTGCGGCTCTCCAAGGCGTTTGTTCACAATGCCTGCAAGATAAAAAGTTTTCAAGGCTAGTTGTTAGCATCGAAAGAGAAGATCTGACGACCGATCTCTTGTGCATGGGCGTCGAACTTGGGAGGAGATTCCAGTAAAACAACATCGTAAGAACTGCCCATTTGACCTGCCGGCTCAGTGGCAACGCCTATTGCCTTAGATACCATGTGATAAGCCTTGGCGAAAGCTGTTAAAGCGCGTAGCTCCTCAACACGCTTTTGTCTTTCATTCCTCGCGTGAGGCGTACAGACAAGAAGCAAACATGAATCACGCGATTTGCTATAGGCCCTAACCCAAGAAGTTTTTCCGCTTTGTGCGGCCTTCAGTGCTGTACTCAAATAGCGTTGCCCCAGTTCGATTCTTCTTATCCTTGTAATTTTTCCTAATTCGGTCGCAATGCGAGCATAGGCCATTCTGTCGGGAATAGGCTCATCCATTTGAGGCCTTACCGAAGAAATTTTAGGGTCCAGGTCATGCAATCTGTCGATAATCTGATCAATGACCAATCCTGATTTATAAGACGGGTGGTTTCCCTGAACAATCTGTCGTAAGCCCTCGGCATAGGTTTTTACATCCGCCTCCGTTACAGGCTTGCCATGGAGCCCTGATCGCATCACAGTGATTTCTTCAAGGCGTGCGAGGTAGCGTCCAAAGGTTTTGTTTTCTTCATGGACCATCGGCCTGAATGAAGGCACCAAGACTTCGGTTCGCGCATCAAAGTAATTGACTAGATCATTGGGTGCATCGAGAATCTTTGCCAGATTCATGAAGTCTACAAAGGACAGAGTGTGTATGGGAACTTGCACTCTGGCGAGTTCCGGAACCAACGTCGATGCCTCATATGGTTCTGACTTGTGATCTATAAGTATGACGCCATGGATAAAGGGAAAGTCGGCTTGATTGAAGGGGATGCGACCACGTCTTCTATTTTCTACAAATTTTACTTGTCCTGCCCTAATGGATCTCACTGCTCCGCTGACTTGGCGTCCAGCTTTAGCCAGATGTTTGCTAGCCCAATCAATCGAGGGGCCGGAATCATAGCCGTAGCCTGTAGCGCTAGGCGCTTGAGCTTTTGCTTGGATAACCAAGGCGGTATCGTCGAATAATATCAATATGTCCGTAACTTCCTTGCTGCTTACTCTGCGTGGCGAACGAAAGACAAAATCTGGAGAAAATGCCTTCTCAGCGACGGCCTGGACAAAATCCTCGGCCATCGTTCCGATGTTGGGTTTAGACATGTGTCCATAATACCCCTCCAAATCGCAATTCTAAAGCACATGAAAATTAGACGAATTGTTTGCGGAGAACTTTGTCCCTGAAACTGATGGTTAAGAGCCGAAGTGACTGTTCCCTGTATGAATAGCCCTAGGAACCCGTTCGCGCAATCTATAAATCTTCATGGGGAGGGGCTTCTTTCACCCGTGAAGCATGGAGATTGTTGATCCTGAGTCAATTGTGTGCGTCAAAAAACTTCATCTTTGAATGCTCGAACGGGCTCCCAGTGTTACTGTAGTGTCGATATAGATATCGCGCCGACCTTTCGGCGTAAATATCGTTGCCAAGTCATTGCGAGCACACAAGAGTCCGGCACAGGCTTATAGCTACCCGGATGGACTTGGCTGGTCAGCATACTCAATAGTTGGCTACTACGGGAACATTCGTGGACGCAGAAACCTATAAAGAAGCCATTGAGTACGAGTTGCTTACGCGAGTCGTATATGAAGCAATCCTCAAGCAGGATGGCGTCACGAACGTCAACGTTCAGCACAACGTCCCATTGAAGGGACGCTCAGGCGTCGAGCATCAAATAGATGTGTTCTGGGAGTTTAAGCAAGCGGGCATACCCCACCGCGTACTTATCGAATGCAAGAACTACGCTTCAAACTTGACGTTGGAGAAGGCAAGAAACTTCTTTGCTGTTCTCCACGATGTTGGCAACTCTATCGGTCTTATGGTGACAAAGACCGGATTTCAGCGAGGCACTGCCAGCTTCTGCAAATACTATGGAATCAAGCTCAAGTTGCTCCGGCAGCCAACAGATAAGGATTGGAAAGGTCGTATCAAGAAAACCATAGTCAACATTACTCCTCGCTTCCCAGTTTCAACGGAGGAAAATCCTATCACGGCCCAGATGTATCTACGTCCATCCTCTAAAGAACAAGAGGCGCGCCTAAACACTACCGCACAGCTAAATCCTGGATTAGGAGCCGTCGCCCCTTCCCTTCGCTTCTTGGACGCTAACGGTGAACCAAAGACAGAAGAAATGCGATGGTGGATCCCGCATCATCTTGACGTACTGAACTACGTTGATGGTGGTCCATACAAGAAATGTGTTGAGCTTAAGGAGCACTTCATATCCGCTGATCTCGGTGAGGGCCCAGAACTCATTGAGGCAATTGGTATTGTTATTCATTTCCACGTTGAAACACTCCGGTCAGATGAGTTTGCTTTAGACGCTGAGGAAACGGTAGGAGCAATTCTCAAAGATTTTGAGTCAGGAGAGTGGGAGCATGTCCATCCCAGCAGCAGCTAACAAGGCACTCCGGCAAGAACGCGGTTGAGCTTGGACGTTAGATTGCAGATTGGAGCTATGGAAATCCCCTCAAGGAAAGTCTACGAAATTCTCAAAAGCAAGGGCGTTGACCATATTTACCACGCTAACAGCGTGATTACGTCATGCCAGTTCCTGCGCAGAGGAGCATTACTGTCGCGCGGAACGATTGCACGGAGCGGTCTTTATCAATCGGCGCAGAAATCCGACGAGACTGACAAGAAACTCGGAATTTGGTTTGACGTTTTTGCCGATTCGGATGATATCCACTACCGTGCGAAGAGAGCTAACGCCTACGGATCGGTTTTATTTGTGCTAGATGTCGAACTGATTGCAAAGGCCTATACGGGGAAGGTTTGGGTCACAAAGCTCAATCCCACCAAGTGGAATGGCAAGCCCCACAAGGAACGTTGGTTCGTATCACAGAAGGACTTGGAAGACAATTTCGTACGGGGAAGGTTCGACCACATGATCGTGTTTCGTCACTGCGGTGGGGAACTGCCGATCAAGAAGCACCTCAAGAAAATCATCGTAGATGATCCGCGCTTGGCCAGCAAGCCATCCAAAATTGACTACTACAGCATGGCATATGGTGCCTTGCAGCTGTCTATGACTGAGGGCCAAATCAGCGCACCAATCGTGAAACGAAAGTGCCCGAATGGCTGCACCTGCCAAGTCGAGTATTCGGCCAATCTGGACCGCTCTAAGGAAATGTATGCGCCGAAGATCTACTAATAGCGCAGTCGAGAAGAACCGTCTGCCATCGGCGCTACGTACCGGAGAATGAGCTGAGTTGTCGGTGGGCAATTCAGTTCGTTAGAGGTCACCTGCAAGGTCAGAGACATGCTCACGATAAAACTTCACTTCATCCGTCTATCCGATGTTTCATTGGCCGATATCTATGACCAGACCGGTGTATATGTCTTGTGGAGCGGTAAGGCAAAGGCTGTTCCATCGTATATAGGCGAGGGTGACATACTGGAACGGTTTAAGAGTCATACGAGAAAGCAGTGGGCAGCCCGCCCAATTGATGGTGTCATTGCCCTGATCGAAGCCCCCACATCGGGGAAGCAGAAGGCTTACGCCGAGCTAGCAGAGGCCGCGCTTCTTCATGTGGCAAAAATCATCAACCGGTCTCCCACACACAACGGTAATCGGGGCAAGCCAACCGCTGCCCTGGAAAAGAGCTTAAGACATCAGGATCACAACATTGGAACCATCCGTCTGGTGTTTTCCGGCAGGGACCCATTGCGAGCGCCATCTAACCCACCAATGAGCGCCAAGAAATGGATTGTTCTTCGCGAAGTCTCTGAGGGTTGGTACATCGATGAGTTACATTGGAATAATCGAGCCAGCTAAATCTATGCTAACTAGGGTGATCTCTAGCATCGAGGCCGAGACGGACTGGTTTCACCATCGCTCTGCTCTTGGTAGACCAACCGCTCAACTGTGACGTGAGACAAATTTCGCATAGTGCCGAGAGTCGGATCTGAGCATGTCTGGATCTAGAATTGCGGTCGTAAAACGGTCGTATAGCAGAGCTATTTTCCGCTCATTCCCTCTCATTCAATCTCACTCCTTCTCAGGTCACAAGTCGTTGACTTTCTAGCGCAAAACCTGTGAAACTCGCGTCAGTATTAGAGGTGCTGAGTCGGCCCAAAATCAAATCCCGGCTTCGGCACCACCCCTCTTTCACCGCTCCTATCAAGGATTTCGTGGTGATAGCGCCGCGTTTCTAGGTTCTGGTGGCACAAGCTTGCCCCTTCTTCAGGTGGATCCTCAAGCGAATGTGAAGATAGGCCTCAATGAGGTCAAAGAGATACGAGGAGCTTGGGCATATGGTCATGCCAGGACGGTATCGGCATTATAAGGGCCAAGAATACGAGGTCCTTGGAGTAGCAAGGCATTCTGAGACTGAAGAAGAGTTCGTCGTGTACCGTGCGCTGTATGGCGATTTTGGCCTCTGGGTAAGGCCGTTAGGTATGTTCGAGGAGCTGGTCGACATTGATGGCCGACTCATCCCTCGTTTTTGTCGGTTGTCCTAGTAAAGAGCTGGGGACTCGCTTTCAGAAAACAACCAGACCTGGAATTGGAAAAACGCACAGGGGCAAGGGTACCCTGTTCGACTCCATTGCACCGGATTCAGGAATTGGTAGGTATGCCTCTGCCAAAATCCGGTTCAACCGTCAGAGCGTTCGCTCTCGCCTACCGGCGCCCTGCATGTACTGCTGTATACATGAATGCGGCATACACGACAGCCAACCCCACACTCACTGCCATCACACCAATGATCAATGCCACCATGATTACTCACCCCCTTCCAATTTCATGTGGCCACTCTACTCCTGCTCTATGAAGGGTCTATGAGGAGATCATGAAGAATTCTTCATGGTTCTAGCCCGCATGATTCACGAACACTTCTGCTGCAATCGCCGATCCGCTGTTCCGACGAGCCTGCGGCCGGCGGGCTCGCCCCTCGGCCCCTCGACGTACTGCACGAGTACACCTCGGGCCCTCCGGGCTCCACGCGCCGGTCTCACGACGCGGCTTGGCGATTTCGCGACGAACTGTCATGAACCATGCGGGCGGCAGGGGGTACAGTATGGAGGAGGTCGATGCGGATTCTCGAAGAAGAGGCAAGCCCTGAGTTGAAGGTGGGTGTTCTGCTAGTCCCCCCTCTTGCGTCTCTCACTCAAAGTCAGCGAGACTATAAACGTAGGTGCTTCATGAGGATCCGATCCGACAGGATGTCGATGGGGCAGGCCATCGTTCTCGGGATCGTGCTCGCGTTGTGTGCGGGCGTGCAGCTGACTGCTGCTGCCCAAGCGGATGATACGGCCCTTGACCGCCCCGGATTTGCCCTCACCGTCCGAGATGGCTCGGGCGATGTCGGTCAATACAGCTCTATCACTATCGGAGCCGACGGCCTGGGTCTCATCAGCTATTACGATGTGACCAACGGCGACCTCAAGGTGGCCCATTGCTCCAACCGAGCTTGCACCTCCGCGGCCATCAGTGCTCTGGACCGGACGGGAAATGTCGGACAGTACACGTCCATCGCGATCGGCAGCGACGGCCTCGGTGTCATCAGCTACTATGACGCCACGAACGGCGACTTGAAAGTCGCGCACTGCGCTGACAGTGCCTGCACCTCGGCCACGCTGACGACGCTCGATCGAGCCGGCAATGTTGGCCAGCACACATCCCTGGCCATCGGGACGGACAAGCTGCCCCTCATCACCTACTACGATGTCACGAACGGTGATTTGAAAGCCGCTCACTGCGCCGACGTCGCCTGTGGAACCGCCACGCTCACCACCCTCACCTTTCTGCAGGCCGAGGGGAATGTCGGACTGTACACCTCGGTCACCATTGCCGGCGGCCAGGGCCTCATCAGCTATTACGACGCGACCGACCACTATCTGAAATCGGCGCTCTGCCCGGATGTGGCCTGCACGGAACCGACACTCACCACGACTCCCGATAAAACCGGCGATGTCGGTCAGTACAGTTCCACGACGACTGGGATGGACAGTCGGCTCCTCATCAGTTACTACGATGCCACGAACGGCGATCTCAAAGTCGTTTACTGTGAGGAGGTGGTATGCACCTCGGCTACGCGCACGACTCTCCATAGTGAAGGGAATGTCGGGCAGTACACGTCCATCGCGATCGGCAGTGACGGCCTCGGCGTCATCAGTTACTACGATGCCACGAACGGGGATCTGAAAGTCGCGCATTGCGAGGATGTCGCCTGCACCTCGGCCACACTTGCCACGCCGGACAGCACCGGCCACGTCGGCTCATACACGTCCGTTGCCATCGGGGCAGATGGCCTGCCGCTCATCAGTTATTACGATGTGGCGAACGGCGACTTGAAAGTCGTGCATTGTGGCGACGTGGGTTGTACCGCTGCGACCGTCACGCCGTTGGACGGAACCGCCATTACTGTGGGGGCGCCGTCTTCTATGGTGATCGGAGTTGATGGCAAAGGGGTTCTGAGTTATTACGATGCGACGAACGGCGACCTCAAGGTCGCCCACTGCGCCGACCTCACCTGCGCCTCCGCTACACTGACAACCGTCCAAAGCCAGGGCGATGTCGGTCAGTACAATTCCATAACGATCGGCATAGACGGGCTGCCCCTGATCAGCTACTACGACGCGACGCATGGAGATCTGAACGTGACGCATTGCGATGACGCAGGCTGCGCGACCGCGACGGCAGTTGTATTAGACCATGCAGGTCAAGTCGGGCAGTTCACGTCGATCACGATCGGAGCCGATGGCCTGGGCTTGATCAGCTATTATGACGTCACGAAGGGCGACCTCAAGGTGGCCCATTGCAACGATATTGTCTGTAGCTCGGCCGGGATCACAACTCTTGTCAGCAAGGACGATGTCGGTCGGTTCACCTCCATCACCGTCGGGTCGGACGGCCTCGGCCTCATCAGCTTCTATGACGCCACGAACGGGGATCTGAAAGTCGCGCATTGCGAGGATCTGGCCTGTGGGTCTGTGGCAGAGAGCACATTAGACCGTACGGGCGATGTCGGCCAATATAGCTCCGTAGCGATCGGGTCGGACGGCCTCGGCCTCATCAGTTACTACGAGGCGACCCATGGCGATCTCAGGGTCGCGCACTGCGCGGACCTTGCCTGTCACTCTGCCCACGTGAACACGCTTCACAGCGAGGGCGACATCGGGCAGTTCACCTCGATCACAATCGGGACGGATGGTCGCGGCCTGATCAGTTATTACGATGCGACGAACGGAGACTTGCGAGTCGCGCATTGTGCAGAAGTTGACTGTCGGTCGGCGACCCACATCGCCGTTCAAAGCCAGGGCAACGTTGGCCAGTTCACGTCGATTGTTGTAGGAACCGATGGCCGCGGTCTGATCAGCTACTACGACGCCACCAACGGCGCTCTCAAGATAGCCCACTGCTCCAACAGCCTGTGTATTCCGTATCACCGCCGGTGAGCGGCGGTATGGGCTTGTTTTCTACGCTGAGCGAAGGTTTCTGATTTCTTCCAGCGTGAGTTCTATTTCACCGGCTGAGTTGAACAGGCTCGGCGCGAGTCTGACATATTTCGTCGCGTAGGGGGTTACGCTACCGACGATCCCTCGTTGACCGAGTTTCTCTACCACCGTGCGAGGCGTCAGACCGGCCACTTCGAAACAGACGATCCCGGCCGAGAGGTCCTGCGACATCGGTGTCTGCAGCGTGACATGCGGCATGGTGGCTAAGCCCTGCTTCAACTGTTGGCTGAGTTCATAGAGGCGTTGCGTCACCTTGGATTTGCCGATGGTCTGATGAAATGTGAAGGCTTCATCGAGTGCCCAACGATGCTCAAATGAGTGAAACCCGCCCGGCGTCATGTGAACCGATTGTGGGAGACCCTTCGAGGATTTGTTCTCCATCCAGAGGTCATAGGCCTGGAAGTTGAAGGTTGGAATCATGGCCTGAGTGACGGGCCACGCGGTCGGATGGCCCCAGACGAGGCCGGTCCCTCGCGGACCGAACATCCATTTGTGAGTTCCGGCGATCAGAAAATCGCAGCCGAGCTCGCTGAGCCGGAAATCCTCGACCCCCAAGGCATGCACTCCGTCCACACAGAAGATGACTCGGTCTTGCTCGTCCCGGGAACGATTGATCGCTTGGATCGCGCGAGCCATCTCATGAATCGGCAGTTTGAGTCCTGTGCTGGAATGGACCCAGGTGACTGCAACAATGCGCGTCGCAGGGGTGATACCCATTCGCAGAGACTCCACCAGCTGCTCACGAGAGACGGTCTTAAGGGACTGATAGAGGGGAATCTGACGAACTAAGGCGCCCGTCCGTTCGGCGCGGAGACGCAACGAGGTTTCCGTCGAATAATGGTCGTGTGTCGTCGTCAGAATTTCCTGTCCGGCGCGAAGTTGTAACCCGCCATAGAGTAGACCCAGCCCCATCGTCGTGCTGTCGGTTAGGGCAATATCGGTGGGACTCGCTCCCAGATAGTCAGCAGCAGCCTGGAGGACCCGCGCCTCCTGTTTCTCTTCATGCTCGAACCAATAGCCGATAGGATTCGCATCCAAACCGGCGCGATGCCGTTCAATCGCGTTACGCACCGGTGTGGGATGGGATGAGAGAAAAAACCCGGCCAGATGGATGAGTTGAGGAGACAGGGGAAACTGTGCCCGGACGTGATCCCAGCTCTCGAACGTGCGTGGTGGAGATTGCTCATCGGCAAACGCGCGAGGGTAGGCGCTTGCGAGAACCGTCGCGCTCAAGGCCAGTCCTGTCCGCACCAGAAAACCCCGGCGGCCGATATCGGTCATAACACCTCCTCATTCGAATTCTTCCGTACTCTACTGCTAGTTCAGAAATACTGGCAAGGAGGGGTGAATAGGGAAGATGATTCGTGGCTGGAGGTCCAGCCACGTCAGGAGGTCGTCGTTATGACTGGTAGCTTTCAATCGGCGGGCAGCTGCAGATGAGATGGCGATCGCCGTAGGCCTCGTCGATGCGACTGACGCTCGGCCAGAACTTGTTGTTCCTGATCCAGGGAGCGGGAAATGCCGCCTGCTCGCGGCTGTAGGGACGGGTCCACTCCGTGGCCGTGACAATGGATGCCGTGTGGGGCGCGTTCTTCAGCAGATTGTTCGTCCTCGGCTGGCGCCCATCGACGATCTCCTGGATCTCGGCGCGGATTCGGATCAACGCCTCGCACATCCGATCGATCTCCGTCTTGGCTTCGCTTTCCGTCGGTTCGATCATAAGGGTGCCAGGTACCGGAAACGAAACGGTCGGCGCATGAAAGCCGTAGTCCATCAGCCGTTTCGCGACATCCATGGCTTCCACCCCGGCGCGCTCCTTGAATTCCCGCAGATCAAGGATGAACTCATGTCCCACCAGTCCGGCGTCGCCGGCATAGAGAACCGGGTAATGCTTCTCCAGCCGCTTGGCCATATAGTTGGCGTTGAGAATGGCGACTTGGGTCGCTTTGGTTAACCCGTCACGGCCCATCAGCGCGATATACACCCATGAAATCGGAAGGATGCCGGCGCTGCCGAATGGAGCGGCAGACACCGGACCAATGGCATCAGGTCCTCCGAATTGTGTCACAGGGTGCCCGGGCAGCAACGGCGCGAGATGCTGTGCCGCTCCGATGGGACCCACGCCTGGTCCGCCGCCGCCGTGCGGAATGCAAAAGGTCTTATGGAGATTGAGGTGACAGATGTCCGCGCCGATATCGCCGGGACGGCAGAGGCCCACCATGGCATTCATATTGGCGCCGTCCATGTAGACCTGTCCGCCATGGGTGTGGATGATTTGGCAAATGCGCCGTACGCCTGCCTCAAACACGCCGTGCGTGGAGGGATAGGTAAGCATCACCGCCGCCAATCGATCCCGGTGTTCGGCCGCCTTGGCCTCAAGATCCTGAAGATCCACGTTGCCATGCGGATCGCAGCCCACGACCACGACGGTCATGCCGGCCATGGCGGCGCTGGCAGGATTCGTCCCATGGGCTGACACGGGAATCAAACAGACATCGCGATGCGCCTCTCCTCTCGATCGATGGTAAGCCCGAATGACCATCAGACCTGCGTATTCGCCTTGTGAGCCGGCATTCGGTTGGACCGAGAACGCCGCGAACCCGGAAATTTCTGCCAGCCACGCTTCGAGTTGTCGGATCATCTCTCGATAACCGCGAGTCTGCTCTTCCGGAGCAAAGGGATGCAGCCGGGCAAATTCCGGCCACGTCACCGGCAGCATTTCCGACGTCCCGTTCAGCTTCATTGTGCAGGAGCCGAGCGGAATCATGGAATGCACCAGCGACAGATCTTTCATCTGCAACCGATAGAGGTAGCGGAGCATCTCGTGCTCGGAGTGGTATCGATTGAAGGTCTCGTGCGTCAGATACTTGCTTGTTCTGGCCAATGACGCAGGATAGGCAAGATCGATGGCGGCAATCAGGTCCGAAATCTTGAAAGGCAGCCGGTCGTATCCCACGAAGAGCTCCAGAATACGACGGACTTCATCGTCCGAGCTGACTTCGTCGAGCGACAGGCCGATAGAGCCGTCTTCGTAGCGCCTGAGATTGATCCCCTGCTCATTCGCGCGCAGGGCAATTTGATCGGCTTGGGTTCGGGCAAGGGGCACGCGGATCGTATCGAAGAAGACTTTCGGCAACACATCGAATCCGAGCCGCCGCAGCCCTTCGGCCAGCAGCAAGGTGAGTCCGCGCACGCGCTCGGCAATGCGCCGCAGCCCTTCCGGACCGTGGTACACCGCATACATGCCGGCCATGACAGCCAACAGGACTTGGGCCGTGCAGATATTGCTTGTGGCTTTCTCCCGCCGGATATGCTGCTCCCGCGTTTGAAGCGAAAGCCGGATCGCCGGCTTTCCCGTCACATCTTTGGATACGCCGACGATGCGGCCCGGCATCTGCCGTTTGTACTCTTCTTTCGTGGCCAGGAATGCGGCGTGTGGTCCGCCGAACCCGATCGGGACGCCGAACCGTTGCGTCGATCCGACTGCAATGTCAGCGCCGAATTCTCCCGGTGGACGGAGCAAGGTCAGAGCAAGGAGATCCGTCGCAACGACTACGAGGACGCCGGACTCATGGGCGCTCGCTACCAAAGCGCTGTAGTCGCTGACGTAACCGTCCGTTGCCGGGTATTGCAGCAAGAGGCCACACAGCCTGCCATCCGAACAATCGACGGAGGAGGCCGGTCCGGTCCTGATCGTGATGTTGAGCGGTTCGGCTCGTGTCTGCAACACGGCCAGAGTTTGGGGATGGCAATCGCGTGAGACGAAGAATTCCTTCCGTTCCCCGCCCGCGCTACGAGCGATGGCATCACACATGGCCATCGCTTCCGCGGCGGCGGTGGCTTCATCCAACAGCGAGGCATTCGACAACGGCAGGCCGGTCAAGTCCGCGACCATCGT
>MSXM01000110.1 GCA_002083565.1 Nitrospira sp. ST-bin4
GATATATAGCTCAATCTTAGTCTAGCGTACGGGCAGGGCTTGTTTTGTTTGAGTAGCGAGCAATTAATTTGTCTGGCAGTACGGACATCCTGACGATTCCCCGATGGGTATTTGGTTCTACTCGAGTCTCTAGTTTATAATGAGAATCGGCTGTCTCACGATTGCTCAGATAAGTACGGCATACGGGTTTACCGTCGATTGATTGGAGTTGAATTGTTTACTGTTTATGGAGGAGGCTGAACGTATGGGTGTTTCAACAAAACAGATATGTTCGGGGCTGTTAGGATTTGCGGCCGGCCTGGCCTTGATCGGGGCGATGCCCGCTCTCGCGGCAATGTCGCATGACGCGCATGCGGCGCAGGACGCGAAAGCCGATGTCGCCCAACCGGTTCATGTGCAAGCTGGTCCGATGTTGCAGGACAAGATGTCTAAGGCGATCGAGCAAATCGAACGCCAGGTCCAATCAACGGGGCCGTTTCAAGGGGCTGGCGCGCATGCCATGCAGCAGGGGATCCTGCTCGTAGCCGAGGACCCGGATAAAGTGAAGGTGACGCAGGGCGCCCGCTGCCCCGCGCATGCACCGGTTCGGGCCTACGATATTACGGCGATCAACATCGAAATCACCGTGAATCGGTTCGGCGATTTTTATCCGGGCTACATGTATGCGTTGACTGAAGAGCTGAAGGGAGTTCGTGAGGAAGAAGAGAAGAACAAGGCAGCACGGGAGAGCGAAGATGTGACCTTCGCCGGCGGTGCCGTATCGAATGGTTTGCAGGGTGACCTCATTCAGCCATTGGTCATTCGCGCGAACCAAGGAGATTGCTTGCGGATCACACTCCGCAATCAGATCGACGGTGAGCCCACGAATATGATCATCAATGGCTCGCAGATGTTGGTCGCCAGCACCGGCAAGCCGGCGACGGCCAATAACCCGGATGCGCTGGTGGCGACGGGAAAGAGCGCCGAATTCGAATGGTATATCCAGCCTGATAAGCAGGTGGGCGGTCTCGCATTTCACAGTCATGCCACGCGCGAACAGTACTCCTTGGGCCTGCTGGGATCACTCGTCGTCGAACCGCGCGGTTCGCGCTTCCTCAGCCCCTTTACCGGTGAAGAGATGAAGAGCGGGTGGGAAGCCATGATCGATGTGGCGAAAGGGTCGGATTTTCGAGAATTCGTCATTTTCTATCACGAGGCAGGCGATGAGACCTTCCGCTTGCTGAACCGCAAAGGAGATATGCTGCCGCAGCGTGATGCGCATACGGACACCTATCGTCCCGCGGCCCGATTGCTCAACTATCGCAGCGAGCCGCACGGAACCAGACTTGAGATGCAGGAGCATCTTGTCGGATTTGCCGATGAGTCGCAGGGGTATGGATCCTATACATTCGGTGATCCCGCCACCACGATTCCCCGTTCCTATTTGGGTGACCCGGCGACGTTCCGAATGATCGGCGGATCCGAGATCGTGCATTCCCACCATCTGCACGGGGGCTCGATCCGCTGGGCCAGACAGCCTGGAACCAGCAAGCTGGATGCGACGCTCTCCAAGAACGGTCCGGTGAAGTTTCCTATGATCAATGACACGTCGGATCGGTTGGACGTGCAGTCGATCGGTCCGTCGGAGATTTATGATGAGGTGACCGAGGGCGGGTCCGGTGGGTTGCAGGCATTGGCCGGAGAATTCGTATTCCACTGCCATATTCCGCAGCACTATGTCACGGGCATGTGGGGGTTCTGGCGCGTGTACAACACGCTGCAAGCGCCGGGCTTCCAAACCGACGTGATGAAGGCGCTCGTGGAGTTGCCGGATCGCAAGGGAAAGATCAAGCCGGCGGTAAGTTCCGACAAGCTGGTCGGGACCACGGTGGATTGGTACGGCGGGAAGAAGTGGGAAATTACGAAGGACAAGACCGATTGGAAAGCCAATCCGGTGAAAGTGTCGATCAAGGATTGGGTGGAGTACATGCTGCCGCCGCAAGGCTTGCCTGGCAAGACAGAGGATCAAGTTCAGCAAGCCAAGGCGCACGATGCCACAGTGGTGAACTGGAAGTGGGAGGGTTCATTGGCTCTGAACGAGCCGGAGACACCCCACCAGTGGGCGGATTATGTCTCGCCCGCTCCGCTAAAGCGTCCGCCGATCACGTTTGACCCGCAAACCGGAAAGCTGGCGTTCCCATGGCTCCGTCCGCATCTCGGCAAGCGTCCGCCATTTGCCCCGAACCACGGTGGTGCGCCATGGTTAGAGCCGTTCCATGTGAGAGAGGACGGCACCAAGAGCACGGAACCGGCCAAGCCCGGTGAGCAAGGTCCCTGGAGCTTGTGCCCGGAGAATGCTCCGCGGAAGTACTTCACAACCCATTCCATTACCTTGCCGATCACGCTGAAGCCGGCGACGGCGAACTCCGCCGCTCTGGTCGATCCAATCGGTATGATCTACGTGCTGCATGAAGAAGAAGCAGAAGTGCGGCAAAATCCCAAGAAACAGGTTCCGTTGGTCATTCGCGGCAACGTCTATGATTGCGTGGATGTGATCTTCAAAAACGAAATTCCCGACGATGCCAGAACCGGGTGGTCGAACAAGATCAATCTCCACCCGCATTTCTTCCAGTTCGACACCAGCGCTTCCGATGGTCCGACCATCGGATTCTCGTACGACATGTCGTTGCGGGCCTTCACCATGTTGAAAGACCCGCAGCCGGAGAAGGGCATGCCTTTGCCGGGGAATACAGTGTTGACGGCTGATACAAAGGCCGGTGCGCGCAGTATTACGGTGGCAGATCCGTCGAAGTTCCATGTCAATATTGAGTTGGGCGTCGGGATGGATGATCCCAAGTTCTTTGAAGTCGCGCGGATCAAGAGCATCAATGGCAAGACGATTACCTTCGATGCGCCGCTGAAGTACGGGCATAAGAAGGACGATATCGCCAGCGTCGAGTTCATCCGTGAGCGCTGGTATGTCGATGCAGATTTGGGGACCGTCTACTGGCATGACCATGTGTTCGGCACGGATACATGGGGCCATGGATTGTTCTCTGCGTTCATTACCGAGCCGCCGCGGTCGACCTACCATGACCCGGTTACCGGCAAAGAAATCCGCAGTGGTCCCATCGCGGACATCCATACGCTGGAGCCGGTGTCGGCCCATATCCGTGGCAGTTTCCGAGAAGTCATGATGCATATCATGGACAGCAATGCTCGAACAGCGGAGCTGATTACGACCGACAATCCTCAAGCGAGGATCGGAGCGACCACTGTGGATGGGCCACCGTCGCATCAGTTCCCCGAAAAGATCAACAAGTCGCCGATGTGGTTCCTCAATGGCGGCGAAGCGACGACCGGCAGCGGGTATAGTATGCGGGTCGAACCGTTGAGCGTGCGGTTGATGAACAACCCCGATCCGTCGAAGTTGTTCGTGTCCGGCATTCACGGTGATCCCGGTACTCCATTGCTGCGGGCCTACCTTGGCGATCCTATTGTCGTGCGTGCCCTGGTCGGTTCAGCCAATGAAGTGCATACATGGCATGTGACCGGACACTGGTTCCCGATGGAGCGGTACGGGACGACAGCCATGCCGAGGAGCACGATCCACCTGGCGATCGGAGAGCGTTATGATCCAGCGATTCCGGCGGCTGGTGGTCCGCAAAAACAGTCCGGAGATTACCTCTACTATAGCGGTCGTGCATCGCATTTTGCCGAAGGTAGTTGGGGAATCTTCAGAGTGTTCGATGAATTACAGGGCGATCTGAAGCCCTTGCCGAGCCGCGAGCAGATTCAGAAGTCTGCGCCTTCTGTTTGCCCGGCTGATGCGCCAGTGAAGTCCTTCAATGTGTCGGCGGTTGACCAGCAGATCCGGTACCATGACGGAGCGCCTGGTGTGATGGAAGTGGACCTCGAACGGAAGATGGTCTTTGGTAACGAGCAGGGCAAGATGTATGTGCTCGAAGGGGATCGTGGCCGTGTCAAGGCTGGTGAACTCAAGCCAAGCCCGCTGACGCTGCACGTGAACGTCGGTGATTGCCTGAAGATCAATTTGAAGAACGAGATGGCGAAAGAGCGCGCCGGTTTCCATGTCGACATGATGGCGTTCGATCCAAAAGATTCGTTCGGCGCCAATGTCGGCAATAACTCAGGCGATCAAACGATCGGCCCGGGGCAGAGCAAGACCTACACCTACTATGCCCATCCGGAATACGGAGAACTGGCCGCGCTCATTCAGGATTGGGGGAACGTGGTTGAGAATCCGAGAAACGGTCTGTTTGGATCGGTCATTGTCGGGCCGAAGGGTTCGCGGTATCGCGATCCAGTGTCGGGTGACGATATTACGATGAAGAGCAGCTGGCGAGCCGATGTCATCGTTGATCGGACGGTTCCCGGCAATGAAAACAGGAAGAACTATAGAGATTTCTCCCTGATGTTCCAGGACGAGGACAACATCGTCGGCGTGAGCTTCATGCCGTACATTCAGCAGGTCGCCGGCATTACGGCGGTCAACTACCGGTCAGAGCCGACTGCATGGCGGGTAGAAAAGGGCTGTGAAATTCCGGAAATATTCAGCTGCGTGAAAGCAGGGGAGATGCCCTCGACTCCGCTGTTGCAGGCTCACGTGGGAGATCCGGTGGCGATTCACGTACTCGGTGCGTTTAGTGAGCAGGTCCAACTGTTCACGGTCGATGGTCACGAATGGCCCCACGAGCCCTACATGCAGGGCGCCGACCAAGTCAGCACCATGGAGTTCGGAGGGTCGGAAGTGATTAACGCCTATCTCACCGGCGGGGCCGGAGGACCGAATCGGATCGCCGGCGATTACTTGTGGAAGAACCAACGTCCGGCTTATGTCAATGCGGGACAGTGGGGACTCTTCAAGGTACTTCCAGTCGAGGACCGGCGCATCTTGCACCTGACGCCACAGGTTCCGGCCACCAAGACGGCTGAGAACCAAATCGGTGAAGCAGTCGCCACACCGACCTCGATGATCGGGCAGTAGTCATCCATGCGGCGGTGTCCCGTCTTACGGGACACCGCCGCTCCTCTGCACACCCACGTAGTTGTCTT
>MSXM01000018.1:0-185 GCA_002083565.1 Nitrospira sp. ST-bin4
CGATCCAGGACTTTGTCGTTGACCTCGACCGCGACCATTTGAGGTTCGATCTTTTTCGTCTTGAGCAAGTCGAGGACTGTTCCGCCCTGGACTTCCTCGGGTTTTCCGTTAATCTTCACCTGCATGAATGCTCCCAAGTTGGCATAGAGATTAGGGATTTTGTCAAGCTAGCAAACGCGTACTCT
>MSXM01000018.1:219-11776 GCA_002083565.1 Nitrospira sp. ST-bin4
CATGGACTGAAGATTGGATTCACTCCGCCCGCATGCGGGGGTGGATACTGTTACAGAGGATCGGTCACAAGATGGTTGTTGAAGGTGGCAACCGTCCAGGAGTTGTTGGGCCATTGCGATGTCAAAGCGAAGATGATCTATGCGCATACCCTTTATCGAGGGCCGGCCGGTGTTTACAGTGCGCCGGATGGGATGTGAGCGCAGGCAAGGACGGGCGTTATGCCGATCCGGATAAACATTCGTGATAATTGGTCTGACAGCCGCAACTCATTGAAACAGCGCATGGGTATGGCGTATTGTTCGCAAACAATAGTAGCGCGTCATACGGACAGAAAATGGCGGGTCTGGCTCTTATGCGGATCGGCCTAAATAGCCTTAGGCGGACGGGCGGATCGAAGGCTTTGGGAGCCCCGTACCAACTGAGAATAAGATGGTGCCGCGATGTTTGAGCGTACGCTCGGCCGCTTCCGTTCCCTCATCCGTTCTGGTGAGTATCTCCTTTCGATTCATGCACTGGAGGAGATGGCCGAAGACGATGTCTTGACCGAAAACGTAGAGAATGTGATCCTTACGGGCGGCATCGTTGAGCGTCAAATCGATCGCGCGACACGAGAGCGGAAATACGTCTTTCTCGGCAGAGATCTCGCCGGCGGTCCTATAGGAGTAGTGGCCAAGATCGGTGCGGTAGGCAAGGTGGTGGTCCTAACAGTCTATCGAGAGGAAACGTCATGAATTGCCAAATCTGCGGCAAGAAGTCCGCTTCAATCAAGAAAGTAACCAAGAGCTTCGGTCGTGGTCCCCGCCTCGTCGTGATCGAAGACATTCCGGTGCTTTCTTGCAGCAGCTGTCACGAGTCATACGTGACCGCTGACACGGCGCGCGAGATTGATCGCATTCGCAAGAATCGCACTGCCATCGGTAAGGCGAAGCGGGTTCTTGTGGCCTCGTTCAAAGAGAGTGCGGCCTAACACTGCGTGGAAAGGACGCAGACGACCGCGCCGCTCACGCAGGCCGTTATGTTTCATGAAAGTCTGAGGTACACACCATGGGCAGGAAAGATCGGTTAGCCGAGGCAATGAAACTGAAACCAGAGGAACGGTTCACCTTGGTTGAGGGGCTAATAAAGAGCCTGGATGAACCGGACAAGAAGCTCGATGAAATATGGGCGAAGGAAGCGGAAACAAGACTCAAGGCCTATCGGGATGTAAAGCTCAAAGGCGTGTCGATGGAGGAAATGTTTAAGGAAGGTTGATGTAGTCTGTTGAAAAAGACCATGTTCTTGTCATCGCGGTAGCCCACCAACACCGGAAGCCGGACTACCAGGTCGGTAGAGATGAAACATAACAAGCCAATCCAGTCGACGCTAAAATGCGTGGCGGCTCATGGGCGGTGTTGAGGCTTCAGGGAGGAACGGTCCGTGCTTCACCCGAATCAGTTTCAAGTCAACGAGGCTTGGATTGCATTCAAGTTGAACGATCGTCCGATCCGCACCGAACAAGACGGTGACTTTGACTTCATCGCACTCATGGATGCCGCGAGCTGCTTCATTCTGAGTTCAGTGTCTGTCCCCGCACATGTTGATGAACCTACGGAGCTGGAGTCACGACGGTTGTTGCAACAAGGCCAAGAACGTAAGAAGCAGTTGCCGAAGACCCTTCTTGTTCCCTCTGGACAACCCGCACAGTTTTTGGCGGCTGCGGCCAGACGGAAGGGCATCGAAGTCGTTCACGTTGAAGAGAGTCAGCTTTTGCCGTTCATCGGCGAGGCCCGGGAGGGGTTCCGAGAGCGATTCCGAAGCGGGGAGGCACGGTGAAGCCTAACCAGTTGGGCGAAGAAATAGGGACATTCTGATTTTCTTGATGCGTGATTCAAGCGGCTGTTCGCAACAATTCAGAATGTTCCCATTTCCGTACTTATTCTGGCCTGTAGTACTCATGGCCTTCTTCGGTTGCTCCACAGAAACCTCGACTCAACGTATGCGTCCAATGCTAGTCACTCAATCATATGAAACTAAAATTGGCACGAAAGCCTTTCAAGAGTTACTTGCTGATTCGAAGGCGATAGTCGTCACAGCAACACTCGATCACGAGCGAGTGTCACAAGTCTTCACTCATCTGACGAACGTGGCAAAACGATCAGCGTATGCGGATCTGGCGAAGTCACTCCCCTGGGAGATTGTCTTGCTTCGGGATGATTTCAATACAAACAGCTTTTCCCTGCCAGGCGGCAAGGTGGGAGTGTATACGGGATTGCTGTTGTTTGCCGAAACTGACGATGAATTGGCAGGGGTGCTCGGCCACAACATTGCCTCCATACTGGCTCGTCACGGAGGTGAGCGATTTAGTCGTTCTTTTGGCGACACTATTGTGGAAGGGATAGGGATCGCTTCCACTGCTTTCATTGGATCGCCCGATCCTCCCCCCATTCCCCCAAAACTCGACCCGAAATTGGCGACACTCCAGCAAGAAGAAGCCGACCGAATCGGTCTTCTGCTCGCAGCCGACGCTGGGTATGCTCCAGATAAGGCAATAAACATGTGGGTGAAGGTCTGGGGACCAGGCACTCGATTGGATGCGCTCAGGAAACACTTACCGGAAGCAAGAGAGCGCTTTCGCCACACCGATATCATGCCGCCAACAACTGATAGGTAAAACAGCTGCCTTATGGTTTTCGAGAGGCGAAGAAATAGGGATATTCTGATTTTCTTGATGCGTGATTCAAGTGTCTGCTCGCAACAATTCAGAATGTCCCCATTCCCGTGCTCGGATCTTCTCCAACTGCTACGTGGCCGGTGATCTCGAACGATGGGCGTCATGAAGTAATGAATCCAGCAGCCCTTCTAGTAATGGCCAATGACGCGTTTGGGAAGGATGCTGCGGCTTCGCCGAGGATTACGCTGCGAGCGGGCGAAGCACTTGAAGGCTACAAAGATCCACCCCCATTTGACCCGGCTCTCGACGAGGTGACAGACATCTACTTGGAGCGCTATTCAGGCGGGCTCACATTTCTGGATGCCGCATCCTGGCGCCACTACTTGCCGCGCTTGATCGAGTATGCTGTTCGCCGCTTCGGGCAGTTCACAGATGTCTGTGACGCACTCCTGAACAGCTTGCGCCCGCCCGATCGAGAGCCGCCTCGTTTGGCATCGCTGACGCCAGACCAGGAGAGGGCAGTGACGGCATTTCTCGAGTCGCTGGCTTTCACTGAGTCCTCGGCACACCAAGCGTTCGCATGTCAGGTCCTCGAAGAATGGTGGATACCGGGAGCACTGTATCGGAAGCGTATCGAATGATGTCCAACCATTCGGTCTGGCCGGCCACTATCCGACCGCCTGCGACCGGGTGCCTTCCACATTAGCCATTCCCCTACATTCGCTTCGCCCGCCGGATGGACTAGAGGAAGTCGTGCACCTCTGGTGCCGCTCGGGCGTCTGATGTCAGCACAGTAGCCTTGACTTTAATCCGGCATCGCCGCCACTATGCCAGCGCATTCACGGAGTTACCGCCATGTGGAAGAAGAATTTCCTGTTTCGGGCTTCGGACGACACGCCGATGCCGCAGTCCGAGAACGAGCTGTTTCATGATACCGAGCCGGCGATGGACAGCGCCGGGCTCACGCTTGATAGGTTTCTTTCCGTTTGGATCCAGGGCGAGGGCGAGGACGACAAGCCCGAGGTGTTCACCAATGTCTATGTCCGCACCGCCACCCTGGATGTGGCCAAGCAGGTGGGGTTCCTTCAGCCCCTCCAAGGACGGTCTCATCAGATCAAGCAGATGTTGACGCCGGGCCAGAAACAATTTCTCGGACACTGGTTTAAAACTCATGCGCCGCAGGCTTGGGAGGCATCGGAGGACAACTTTCGCGAATTGTTTGAATAGAGATGATGGGACTTCGCTGGTTCAACGCGCGACCGGGATCTTCTAGAAGCATACTGGTCTGGTTGCTTGTCGGCGTGCTGAGTGTCACGAGTCAGGAAGCCTCGGCGACGTCGGTAGAGGTCTGGTACGCGCCTGAGGATGAGCCCCTTCGGAAGGTCGCTCAGATTTATGAGCAGGCCACACGGTACATCTTCGTGGCTGTGTATGGGATCACGTCCCCCATTGTGGTCAAAGCGTTGCTGGATGCCGGAAAGCGTGGCGTGGATGTCCGTGTCATCACCGACCGCGAGCGGTTCAACGATCCCAATCAACTGAGGGCGGTGTCGGCTCTTCGGGAAGCCGGGATTCCTATCATGATCAATCGGCATGATGGTCTCATGCATCTGAAGCAAGTGGTGGCCGATGACGAGATCACGGCCAGTGGGTCGATGAATCATACGACCAGCGGCAATCGCTATAACGATGAACGGCTGGATGTCATCAGAGACCATCCGATCGCGGTTCAATCCCGTGAAAAGTTCCTGTCGATGTGGAAGGATCGTGAACGGTTCGAAGAATGGAAATGAATGATGAGTGGCAAGTCGCAAGTGGCAAGGGGCAAGTGGCGGTGAAGGATAAGGAGTGAGGGGGAAGGGGCAAGTTGCAAAGGGCAAGGGGTCGGACGTGAATGGTGAGTGGCAAGGGGTAAGTGGCAAGTAGCAAGGGGTCGGATGTGAAGCATGAAGAGACGGACATTGCGGTGGTTGGGGCCGGTGGAGGCGGGGCGGTGCTGGCCCTTGCCCTGGCGCAGAAGGGGATCAAGACCATTGTGCTGGAACAGGCTCCCGGACCGCCGCGAGGTCTGCGTGGCGAGATCCTGCAACCGAACGGGCAACGGGTGCTCGATCAGCTTGGATTGTTGAACAAGCTGCCTGACGATGCGACAAGGACAGTGCGCCGGTTCCATTTCTGCAAGGTCGGCGGTGAACGGCTCTGCACGGTGGATTATGGCGATCTGCCGGCGCCATACAATCGGGCTGTGGTGACGCTGCCGAATGTGGCGCACCATGCCATCCTCGATGCGATTCAGACCCAGCCGTCTGTAGCCCTCTGGTATGGAGCTGCGTTCACCGGTCTTCTCAAGGAGAACGGTCGGGTTGTCGGGCTGACCGCGAAGAAGGGAACCGAGGAGATCACGATAAAAGCCAAGGTGGTTGTCGGCGCCGACGGGGCGTTTTCAAAAGTCCGCCAGGCCCTGCAGATCCCCGCCGATCTGTATCTCTATCCGCAGGGGTATCTGATCGCGATTGTGGATGCGCCGACACCGGTGACCGAGGCGAAGTACTATGTCGGGAAGCGGACGATCCTCGGCATGTTTCCCGCCGCGGGGAACAAGGTCTACCTCTTCTACATGATCCCTACCGGCTCATACGACCGGGTCAAGTCACAGGGCCTTCCTGCCTTGCAGCAGGCGTGGACCGCCATCGATCCCTCCAACGAAATGCTGTTTCGTGCGCTGACTGATTGGAGTCAAACCGCCTTCATGCCGACCGGGCGTGTGCGGACGCCGACGTGGGTTGCCGACGGCGCGGTGCTCATCGGGGATGCGGCGCATGCGATGAATCCCCATGCGTCCCAGGGACGTATGCAGGCGATGGTGGATGCGATGACGCTCGCGGATCTGTTGCCTGAGTGTCTGGCATCACAGGACTATTCTGCTGAGCGGCTCAAGCGCTTCGAACACACGCGCCGCCCTCAGATCACCATGCTCCAGCGTCTGGCGGATGAGCAAGTATTGTTTTGGAACACGGCGAATCCCATGGTTGCGTTCCTGCGCGATCGCGTATTCCGCACGCTGGATCGCAACGAGCGGCTGCGGTATCGCGTGCTGTCCACGACGGCGGGACTACGATCCAGTCCTCCGTTTGGTATGGCGGATCGTTTGATGGCGGCGGGATTTCTTCCGGACCCTGCGGCCCATGCGCCGGAGCGCACCGCGCCAGGGGCGGGGTAACAGGATGGCGGCAGTGGCGTGGACGATTGATGGGGTGCCGGATGGAACGCAGCGACTGCTTCGGTCGTACGTCAAGGACGTGGCTCAGGCTTACGGCGAGCAACTCGACGCGATCTTGCTCTTTGGCAGCGCGGTCCGTGGAGAGTTCCTGCCCGGCCGGTCGAATCTGAACATTCTGCTGTTTCTCCGGTCCTACGACGTGGCGCTCTTGAAGGCCTATACCGGGGTGCATAAGAAATGGAGTAACGATCAAGTCGTGGTGCCGTTGTTTCTCACGAAGGCCGACCTCCAGGCTTCGGCCCTCGTGTTTCCATTGGAGTATCAGGATATCCAGGACTGTCATCGGCTGTTGTGGGGAGAGGACCCCTTTATCGGGTTCAAGGTCGATCCACGTCATCTGGCCGGAGAGGTCTTGCAATCGCTGCGGGGGAATCTTGTCCGCATGCGGCAGCGGTTGGTGGAAGGGGAAACCACGGAAGAGTCGATGCTGTTGTTGTTGCCCCTCTCGGTTACGGCGGTATTGCCGGTGCTGCGCGGTGTGCAACGGCTGTTGGGCAGGCCGGTGCTGTCGCACGGCGAGCCTCTTGTGCAAGATCTCGCAGACTGTTTTGCAATTGATCTGACAGGCCTGTCTGAGGCGCTGGCGATCAAGCGGGGACACATCTCTCCAGGACATAAGGAAATACCGCGAGTAATGGATCGCTACTTCGACGGTCTCGGGCGATTAGTCGATGCGGTTGAACGGCACGTAGGGCAGAGATGACGCGGGCGTGGATTGCGTTCATGGCTGCTGCGCTGTTGATGAGCGCCGTGCTGCCCTGGCCGGCTGCGGGGCAGTCTTCGTTCTACGACCGGCCGAAAAACCGTCCGCAGCTGCCCGGCCCGATGGGCTATGTGAGTGACCATGCCCAGGTGGTCGATGCCGAGTGGAAAGAGCGGATTCGTTCAGTCTGCCAGGATCTTGAGCGGAAAACCGGCGTTGAGATGGTCGTGGTGACGGTGCCCAGCATCAAGCCATTTTCTTCGGCGAATGAGTATGCGACGGCGCTCTATGAACAATGGCACATCGGCTCTACGCAGCAGGAGCATGGCATGATGGTGCTGGTCGCAGTGCAGGAACGGCAAGCGGCGATTACCTTGGGACGCCAGATGCTGCCGATCATCACACCGGAGGTCAGGCGCGAGGCGGGGAGCCAATACCTCCAGCCGGCGATTGAACTCGGCCATTTCGGCGAAGGGCTGTATCGAACAGCGGTGGTCTTGTCTGCGCCGTCTCAAGAAGTCCGCGTCGGCACCCTGTCGAAAACGCATTTCCGTGGCATCGGGTTCTGGCTCGCGCTCGGCACCACTCTTGTCGCCATTGTGTGCTTTTGGTGGATCAGCCGTCCGGATCTTCGCCATCCCTATCGCCGCATTCAGAAGGGCGAGTATTGGGGAACGGGGCAGGGTGGATTCGGCGGTAACTGGGGCGGATTCGGCGGCGGGACCAGCGGGGAGGGGTATAAATGAAGTCGCGTGCCGGCACTTGCTTTCCTCGATCGCGAAAAGAGCCTTTGGCGTCTGTCAGGGGGCCGATAAGCTCTGAATTGTGAGTGTTGAGTTAGATCCGACAACTCACAACTAGCCACTTACCATTCAACCGTGCTCACCCGTTCGCTATCATCTCCCGGTTACCACTGACGTTTCCCCAATTCTGTGGAGATCCGATTAGCCCACTGCAGCCCGGCTTAAGCTTCGTATGATCGTAACCGATAGAGGTAGCGGTTATTGACCAGAGGAGCCGCGATGTCTTCATTGTCGACCACTGTGGAATCAGCGTTAGTTGAGTCTATCCGTCCTCGCCTCCACCACAAGCTCAAGCCGCTGTTCGATCAAAGTAATCGCTGTTTGCCGATCTTACAGTCGACCTGCCAACAGATCATGAATGTGATGGGCCCAAATTCCAATGCGAACAGTCTTGCGCAAATCATCAGCCGCGACCATGGGCTCACGTGCAAAGTGCTGCAAGTTGCCAATAGCATCGCGTATAGCCCTCAGCAGACGATCGCCTCTGTTCCCCACGCCGTCAGCTGGTTGGGTTTGGATACGGTACGATCCCTTGTGGCGGCGTCCCATCTGGTCGAGCAACTGAACCATTGGCCGCAACGACAGCAGCTCCTCAGAGGGTTGATCGCAAAGTCCCTTATCGCGGCGACGGTCGCCGGAGAATTAGGGGCATCCATGGAATACGCTCAACCGGGGCAGCTGTTTACCGGCGCCTTACTCTATTCCATCGGGGATCTCGCCATTGCATACCAGGCGCCGGAGATCCACCAGGCTGTGCAGGCCATTCATGCCAAGCCGAAACCAGGGGCGGACCGTGTGATCGAAGAGACTCGCATAATCGGCATTCCACGCATGGTACTTGCTCAGGCTTTAGCGAAGGTATGGAACTTACCCGAAGACCTCGTAGAACTATTTGGCATGGTCCGGGAGCTGCCGGTTGGCCGATGGCAGAGCGGACAGCAGACTTACCAGGGAATTGTCATCGGTTGCATCCGGTTGGTCGACGCCATGACCAGTATCGGTTCGCGCCAGCCCATCGACGAAGCCAAGCGGGTACTCCTGATTGGAAGCGGCCTCCCTCCTAACCAGTTTGCGGACTTGATGCTCGGAGCCATAGACCGGGGCCGGCAGCTGGCTCGTTCGATGGGACTTTCCATGGATATGGCCGAGGTCGCGGCGCCGTCCATTTCCAAAGAAAACAGCAAGCCGTCGCCTCTCACCAAGGCCCCGGTGGAGCCGACGCATGACCGGAAGAGTCAGCGTCCTGTTTCCGCAGTATCCCCACAGGTTCCGGCTCCCATTCAGGCTCGCCCCCTCGAAACGTTGCAGACCTTTCAGGATTCACTGCGCGAGGCCAAGGATTTCAATGGTCTGCTGGGATCTTTCGTGCAATCGCTGCATAAAGACGCAGGATTCGATCGGGTTGGATTGGCCCTGTTGAATCTCAACGATAGTGATCAACTCGTCGGCCGGCTTGTGTTGGGGGCGACGCCTCTGGCCCCCTATCTTCGGGCTCTCTCGGGTTCTCTCAGCAACGAACACCAATTGTTTCTGAACGTCCTCAAGCGGTTCGATCCACTTCTGATAGCGGACTTCACGAATCATACGGAGGGCGCCATGAAGCAGGAATTTGTGGAGATCTGGACCCCCGTCTCTGCGATTCTGGCGCCGTTGCGGGTGGGTACGAAGCCGATCGGATTGATCTATTGTGATCATGGTTTGCGCAATCAGCCGGTGCGTGCGTCGGACTACCAAACGTTTCTGTTGTTTTTCATGCACACCACGATGGGACTCAACCGATTGGCCGGCGTTCTGTAGCCGTACATTCAAAAACTGAACGCGGTTGAGTCCTGCAATCCGATCGCTTCCACACGTCGTTGCTGTGTCCACCAGCCCGCTCGGGCACATACCTCTCCCGACTCGACCAGCTTTGCTTGCGCGACCACCGGACAGACTCCAAGGGGTTGCTGCCTCCTAACGCCTTGCCTGGATTGCGCCGCGGACTGGCGGTGCGTATGATCGACCTTTCCCATTTACAGGAAAGGCTCTATGGCGCACATTGCTGAAATAGCCCCGGACCTGTTCCGAATCACGACATTCGTCAAACCGTTCAATCTTCAGTTCAGCCAGTTTTTGGTGCGCGACGACGAGCCGCTGTTATTTCATACGGGCCCCAGGGCTCTGTTTTCCGAGGTCAAAGCAGCCGTGGCATCGCTGATCGATCTGCAGGCATTACGTTGGATCGGGTTCAGCCATTTTGAGTCAGACGAATGTGCGACCTTGCCGGAGTGGCAACAACTGGCTCCGCAGTCCCAGGCGGTGTGCAGTGTTGTGGGCAAGTTGGTGAGCGTGGACGATTGTCTCGCGCTTCGTCCTGCCAAAGGGATGACGGATGGGGAGGTGCTCCAGACGGGGACCTGCCGCTTCCGCTTTCTGGCGACGCCGCATGTGCCTCATTGTTGGGAGGCGGGGCTGCTGTTCGAAGAAACGGAACGGACGCTTCTGTGCTCGGATCTCCTTCACCAAGATGGGGATGTGGAGCCGATGACGGAGTCGGACGTGGTCGGCCGATGTCGGAAGACATTGATGGAGTATCAGCAGGGTCCGTTGGCGAATTATATGCCCTATTGCACCTTGACGGATGCGACGCTGCAACGGCTGGCGGCGCTGCAGCCGAAACGACTGGCGACGATGCATGGTTCGGTTTATGTGGGCGATGGAAGCAAAGCGCTCCAGGATCTGGCTATTATCTGGCGAGAGGTCTTGGGCCCACAGTCATGATCCGAAACGACTGAAGAGGTTAGGGTAGAATCAACCTTTCGGCCCAGCGGAAGACCAAAAGGACTATTACGCACAGACTCCAGATTGCTGTTTCCCCAGCCCATGTTCCGGTTGGATGTGTCCAGATTCTGTTCAGGGGCGAGCCGCTCTTGTGCCAGGATCGTATCATCCGTTTGACTATTCGCTATCCGAATCTAATGCGATCAGCGCATTATGGACGACGACCAATATGACGGACGCTGCCATGATTCCGATAATCAATAAATCCATGGTCTGCTACCTCCTTTCCTTGTGATGTGTGTCACCGGCAACGTATTGGATACGGGACACGCAGGATGTCCGCTGGTGACCTGTGATCCCTCTCCTCTCTTCCAGAAACGTGCCAAATGCGATATGAAGTAAAATCAACGGCCTACTAAGGTTTCAGCGCTTCTGATTGGCCCGATTTGGTACGAAAGACGGAAAAAGGCGAGCTTCGTTCGTAAATGGTGACCTGGGTTGTGGGAGAGTGAAATGGCCTGGGTGACGGGCGCCGAGGTACTTCGTAAAGCATGTCATACGTAGGGGATGCCGATCCCTAAAAGGTAGCTTGACGGAGCCTGCAAACCGGCTGAAAATGGTTCGCGTCGGAGCCTGGGCATCTGATAGGCGCTAAGAAAGACAAGGTGGTGTCTTGACCCTCTCACTGCATAGGAATCATATCTATGAATAGTCACGATGTCTGGAGCCGTTTTCCGTTTTCGTTGAATGTCTGTGCCGCTCTGGCCCTGGTTGTATCCGGTTGTTCAACCGCGGCCAATGAGACGAAGAATATCCCGGCCGTCTCGCAAGACCTCACTGATGCCGCGATTGAACGCTACATCCGCACCCACCCGGAAGTGATCATGCAATCGCTGCAGGCGATGGAAACTAAACGCCAGGCAGAGTTGCAGGAGCGTCAAAAATCCGCCCTTGCAACGAAGCAGCAGGAATTGCTTCACGATCCGGCGTCACCGGTCAGCGGGAATCTCAGAGGCGAAATCACCCTGGTCGAGTTTTACGACTACCGCTGTGGCTATTGTAAGAAGGCGGCTCAGGCTGTGACGGATCTCCAGAAAGACGATCCGCGGGTGCGGGTGGTCTACAAGGACTTTCCCATTCTAGGCGAACCATCGGAGCTCGCGGCCAAGGCCGCGCTCGCGTCACAGGCGCAAGGTAAGCATCAAGCCTTCCACGAAGCGCTGTTCGCATCTCACGCCGATATGACCAAGGAAGAAATCTTGAAGATCGCGGTCGGCGTCGGCCTCGACGCAAAACGCCTTGAAGCGGACATGGCCAATCCCCAGTGGCAGGCTGTCATCGAGAAGAATCGGGCGCTTGC
>MSXM01000018.1:11825-16774 GCA_002083565.1 Nitrospira sp. ST-bin4
GTGCCCGGGATGCTGGATTTGAACGGGTTAAGGGAACTCATCCTTCGCGCGGGACAGGGAAGATGATGGATCGTTGGAAATGCACCGGCACAGTATGGGCTGCGGTGTTCGCAGACTGCTGGATGGGATGTGGATCCACTCAAAGAGGGGGGGTATGCCAGCCCGTAGAAGAACCCGCGTTCGATGATCCAGCAGCCGCAATCCATTGAAACGGCAACAGTCATGGCGTATGGTTGTAACTAACGATGGCGTGTTATGCGGACAGGAATCAGCAGATCCCGCTCGTATGCGGATCGGCTTACACATAGGTAGACAAAACAGTGAAAACAATCTGGACATTCGTACTGCTGGTTTGTGTGCTGGTGCCATCGGCTGTGAGGGCCACGGAGCATTGCACGAATGCTGCGATTGAACCGCTGGTTGATCGTCTTGCCCAAGCTTGGGCAACGAAGCAACTTGGCAGCCTGGACAAAGAAAAACCCTATCTTGGTCCCATCCAGGTTGTGGTCGAACATTCGACCGCTGACAAACTCGAAGTAAATGAAAAATCAAATTTGGGGGCCATCGAGCAGTGGTTGAGGTCGCAGGAACGCAAAGGATTCCCGGCACGAGAAGCGCGGCCGCTTCTCTGGTGTGCCAGGGGCCTTTGCATGTTCGATCTCTCGGCCGGCATCGCCCCTAATCACAGATACCTCAAAAAGGTCGTGTACGAACATAAAAATGGTTGTGTGTATATCAAGTCGGTTTTCCTGCTCGATGGCGATTGAAAACCGGCGGCGACAATAACAATGTCAGACGTCTAAGCCGGGGTTCGAGCAACGAAGTCCAGCCGGTAGATCCAGTCTCATTCGATCCGACGATCGCGATTACGATAAGCCTCGAAAACAAAAGGTCAGACTCTCCATTGCATGTAAGTGTTGTTAGGCCATAGGTATCAATAACAGGGCACATGAAAATCACCATTATTGGGGCCTCGGCCGGTGTTGGACTCCAGGCTGCCCGCATGGCGCTTCAGCAGGGGCATGAGGTCACGACCTTGTCGCGCCGGATCGTTCCGGTGCCTAATCACGCCAAGCTGAGAAGGGTCCAGGGGAGTGCGACAAATCCGAGCGACGTCAGGGCCGCCGTGGAAGGAGCCGACGCAGTTCTCATCACACTCGGTGTGAAGAGTCCCTTTCCCACCACGCTGTTTTCCGACTCTGCGCGTATCTTACTGCGGGTGCTCCAAGAAGCCGGCTCCTCCGCGACACTGATCGTGCTGACCGGTTTCGGTGCGGGCGACAGCTGGAGTTACAACTCGCTCCCGATGAGGGCCCTTTTCACTCTGCTCCTCAAGGCGGTATATGCAGACAAAACTGAGCAGGAGCGCCTGATTGCCGGCTCCTATCCGCGCTGGGAGATTGTGCGCCCGGGCCGGTTAACCAACAGCGAAATGACGGGCCGCTATCGCGTACTGGACGATCTGGTGGAAGGAATGAAGGTGGGTGCCATATCCCGTTCCGATGTGGCCCACTTCATGGTGGCGCAGGTAGAAAATCCCACCTGTCTCGGGAAATACCCTGCGCTGACCTATTGATGCTGAGGTATCGGCTCTCGTCTCGGTACCACCCGCCCCTCTTCCAAATCTTGAAGATCAGACCAGGCGGTTAGATCGGTGCGGGAGGGGTCGATGGCGTCGCGGTATTTTTTGAACTTGGCCGCACTCTCAGGAGAGCTCGGTCCGCGTGCCAGCAGCTTCTGATTCCACTCTTCCAATTCAGCCGGCCTGTGCGGTGTTGCCGTGTGCGTAAACCACGCTGCCACTCCTTCATCGGTAGGGTGGGTCTTGACGGCTGCGGTGAATTGTTCTGCGGTGATGCCGGCAAACTCCATCAGCCGTTCATCCATCGGGCAGGGATAGATGTATTCCCCCTCGGTCCCGGCCAGCACGGCGCGGCATTTATCGATCATGCGGGCCAGATGCACGTAGCCTTCCAGCGTGACTTTCATGCTGCGAGGGAAGCCGGTTCTCAAGTCCATAGCTACAACAGACGATGGTTCGTGAAGGTCAGGTTCTTCACCGTAACGGTGCCGTTTTCGTATGAAATGATCCGGCGAGTCGCCGGCAGATCGGATGCGCCGAGGCGCGTATGGGTGTCGGTGAAGCTTTCCACGTTGTTCAGTTTGCCGTCAGTGGGCGAGTAGTAGTAGACGGTGTATCGGGTCGTCAGGTTTTTTTGATCCTGCGTGACGGCGCTCTCTTCGACGTTGATCGTGAAGGCAAACGGGGTCATGCCCGGATGGGCCATTGTCCGATTGATTTGGGTGATGCGGTTGTTTTTGAGCCGATAAAACGAATTCGAGCCGTGGATAATGAGTTTGGTGCCCAAGGGGTGCCCATCCTCCTCCATCGTCAAGGAGTATTTTCCGTCCGATTCTTCGAAGCTGCGCGGCCCACGGTGGACGGCGATCATGCCGAGTTGTTCCTGGGCCCACTTTTGCGTATCAGCATCGCCGAGTTGGACGGAGACTTCACGCGGACTCTTGACGAGGACGGGACCGCTGGTCTCCTTTCCGTTGACGTTGACGGTCAGGTCGGCAGTGAAGCCGTTGAACTCTTTGGGCCATCGGGCGGTGTTGTCAAACGCCCGGCGGAGCAATTCACGTGCGTTTACGTCGTCGGCGACGGTCGGTTGGTTGTGCTTGTGCTGATCCATGATGTGTTCTCCTGTAGACAGTGTGAAATCGCAACAGAGTATACACGCTGCAGTTGAGGGGGCTCAATGGCAGAGATCGCTCTGGCCCGCAGTATTCCTGAGCGCTTGTGCTGCAATCTCAAGCGTCTCTCGTCCTTCGACTATGCTCAGGACGGTGAGCCTGTCGAACCGTATCTCGCAAACAAGGATGGGCCCTATGCTCTTTCTGGCCTGTGTTTCACGCTTCACGTGATGCGAGATACGGTATTCGGGCAATTCTGAGACATGCTGGCGTGAAGTAGGTGAACTAAAGCCGGATTGTTCCAAATCCCGGCTTGACTCTGCTATACTCCCTCCATTTTGTGGCTGATCATGTGTTGATTGGCGCCTGCACGGTTGTGTCATTAGGCGCTTAGGAAGGTAGATAAGGGATAGATATGGAACGGCGCGCTGCTTCTCATACTGAAGAAGAGGAAATGAACCAACGCCGCAAGTTGCTCAATGCAGCCAGGCGAGGCGATACGAAAGCCATCGGTAAATTGTTCGAGCTCTACCAAGTACGTGTGCTGAGCGGAGAGCAGCTGGTGAAGGTGAATAAAAGCTCGGTCTACATGATGCCTGTGGCTCCTTCCAAGGGAGGCAAGGGAAAGGGCAAGGCTGTGGTCAAGTTACCGGCCAAAGGAGTCAAGCCGGAGCCGGCAAAACCGCCGAAAGCCGAACCCGTAAAGCCGGCAAAAGCTCCGGCGAAGAAATCCGCTGGAAAACCTGCCAAAGTCGCTTTAGAAAAAAAGCCAAAGGCCAAGCACAAATAGTCGTTTCCCCGCCGCTGTTCCCTGCCTACTGCACCACGACTCTCAGTCCCCCTCCGGCCAGTTTTGCCGCGACCTCCTCGGCCTGTTCAAGCGAGCCGTTATAGACCACGGCTTCTCCTTCGTGATCGATGCGGTAGGCCAGCTCGAAGGCCTTTGCCGACGTCATGCCCGGAATGAACCGGCAGAACAGGTCGATGACTTGTTGATAGGTATGACAATCGCAATTGAAGACGACCACGCGGGACTCGAATCCTGTGCCGGCGCCGGTCTGAATACGTTCGGTCGTCTTGGGGATTGTGAGAGGCGTCGAGGGCGTAGGCATGGAGAGGAATTCTAGCAGACTTGCGTGTAATGGTTAAGCCGCGCCTTGTTCAACCGACCTGTTCTCGATGGTGGCGCCTGTTCGTTCTACAAGCCGGGTGAGTAATGTAAAATGGGCGCGCGAGTCGGTTGCCACAGCAAGCTGTCCCGCTATAGCCAGTTGTATCGTATACACCAGTGAGGCTGAGGTTTTCAGCAGGGCAAGGCCGTAGTCGAAGAGGTCGGCTTCCTTGCCGATGGGCCGTCGCCGGCTGAGTTCGCGGATGCCTGCTACTGTAAAGGGAGCCGTCTCGAAGGAGACATCCTTCAAGCGAACCATCAAGGCCGGCTCGGCAATGCCATCTTTGTCACGCCCTGTGATGTCTGCGCCATCGAACAGACCTCGTTGGAATCGCCGATTCTCCACCAGGGCTCGATGAAAGAGCGCGCGCCAGGTTGAATCGGTCAGATCACGATCGACGGCCGTGCAGGCGTCCGGATTGAGTGGCCCGCTGACATTGTAACCCTGCACCAGCCGCTTGCTTGTCAGGAGGTCCGGAAAGGAATCTCCCATACGTTCTGGAAAGGCTGTTGTTCCGCAAAACGGGCTGAGTTGTATGGCCATATAGTCCCGGAAGTGCACCTGCTCATACCGCTCCAGCAGCCACTGCAACGTGCGTTCATGACATAGATGAAACGGATAAAATAAGACGCCGGATCGTGTCATGACAATAATCGACAAACAATAGTGCTCATGTTAGGTTTCCGTGGTGCGACGAATCTTTTCCTCCTGGCTCGACCTGTTTCTGCTGTTTGTCCCCGTGACGGCGGTCCTCGAACTTCTGAAGGCCGACCCGCTCCTTATTTTTATCACATCGGGGCTGGCAATTGTTCCTCTCGCAGGACTGCTCGGCCGAGCTACGGAACATATCACGACCCATGTCGGGGCCGGTATCGGGAGTCTCTTGAATGCCTCGCTCGGCAATGCCGCCGAGCTTATTATTGCGCTGGCGGCGCTGCGTGAAGGGCTCCACGATGTCGTGAAAGCTTCCTTGACCGGGTCGATTCTGGGCAACATCTTACTCGTGCTGGGCGTGTCGATGGTCGCCGGCGGCATGAAGTACGAGCGGCAAACGTTCAACCGGACGGCGGCCGGGATGGG
>MSXM01000018.1:16878-19307 GCA_002083565.1 Nitrospira sp. ST-bin4
CATTGCCATTGTACTGTTCCTGATCTATGTGCTGAGCCTGGCATTTTCTCTCAAGACGCACCGCCATCTTTTCCAGGGAGAGACTCACGATGCTCATGATCTGGGCGAGGAGCCGTGGAGTTACCGGATGTCGCTGGGCGTGCTGGCGGCGGTGGCGATACTCATCGGGTTGATGAGCGAGATGTTGGTCGGGTCGATCGAGCCGGCGGCTCACAAACTGGGGCTGACGCAGGTGTTTGTGGGCGTAATCCTGGTGGCTCTGGTCGGCAATGCTGCTGAACATTCTACAGCGGTGCTGATGGCCATGAAAAACAAAATGGATCTGGCCCTCGGCATTGCTGTTGGATCAAGCCTGCAGATTGCCCTGTTGGTCGCGCCGCTCCTGGTATTTGCCAGCTATCTGTTCGGGGCTCCGCTGGACTTGATCTTCACCCCCTTTGAGGTGGCGGCGGTGACGATGTCGGTGCTGATTCTTGGGTTTGTGTCGATGGATGGCGAGTCGCACTGGATGGAAGGCGTGATGCTGGTCGGTGTGTATACAATGCTGGCCATCGCCTTCTACTTCCTGCCAGCGTGACTGTGCATTTCGTATCTCGTGAAGCGCAGGCGCTCACACCGTGTCCATGTCGATGACTTCGGTCGCCGCCCACAGGTTTTTCGACTCGGCCTCGGCCAAATCCTTCTCACGATCAGTTTCAGTTTCTACTCCGAACGCTTGCGTTTGAGGCGTAGAGCCACTGCTCAGCTGGGCAGAATCCGATGCCGGATTCTGCGGTGGAATTGTGCGGCGCCGCTTTTTCGATGGGTCCATGTTCACGGGCATGATGATACCTCCGCAATGCTTGTAGTTTCCTGCCGGATCACAGGGCTTGTCAACCTCTGCCAGCGCAGGTTGACCATCGTGAAGCGTGACGCGCAGGGGGGAAGAGATCGTGTCCCATCTATGTTTGGGAGCTAGGCTTCACGATGCCCCTTCAGAAGAGTTCGCCGGCGACGGTATCGGCGTAACGCCGCCCTAACGCTGTCAGCCGTATTCGGTCCGTGGTCGACTCAAGTAGCCCCTGTTCAATGAGCGTATGAATTTTGTTGTGCTGTTCCGGATTTGGTACGCGGTTCAACGGAACACCTCGGAGGAGGCGAAGTCCAAAGATGAGCGCATCCTGCTGTTGTTCAAAGGCCGAGAGATCGGTGCGTTCTGTAACCGGCAGGCGGTGTTCCGCCAGCATGTCCACATAGGCCGTCAAATCAGCGACGTTGCCGAAGCGGACTCCGTTCACATAAGACTGGGCGCTTGGGCCAAGGCCTAAATAATCACCGTCGGTCCAGTAGAGCAGGTTGTGGCGGCAGGCGAATCCGGGCTTGGCATAATTGGAGATCTCGTATCGAATAAATCCTGCTTCACTCAGGAGGGTTTCTGCCGCCGATTCCATCGCGACCTGAAGGGCCTCGTCTATCTTAGGCACAAGATTCAAAGCCATATTCCTGGAGAGTTTCGTACCGTCTTCAATAGTTAACGCGTAACATGAGATGTGTGATGGTTCGAGCAGGAGCAGTGAGTGAACGGTGTTTGTCCATGATTCGAGCGATTGACCGGGAAGCCCGTACATGAGATCGAGGCTGATATTGACAAAGCCGGCAGCACGCGCGGCTTCAACGGCGGTTTTCGTGTCCTGCACCCGTCCGGGCCGGCCAATCGGGGCAAAGTCCTGTTCATTCATGGATTCTGCGCCGAAGCTGATGCGGGAGAATCCGGCATCCGTGAGAACTTTCAAGTCTGCTGGAGTGACGGTCGAGGGGTGGGCTTCCACCGTAATTTCGGCGGACGCCTGTAGCGGCCAGGCGGTTCGCACCAGTTGCAGCAGCAAGGCCAATCGGGTGGCAGGAAGTGCCGTCGGTGTTCCACCGCCGAAATAGACACTTTGCAACGGGCGGCTCCCGATCGAATCTTGTCGGCGATGGAGTTCGATTTCCTGTGCAAGCGCGAGGTGGAACGCGTCGATCCGGTCCATGCTACGATCTGTTCCCGCCACTTCGAGGTAAAAGGCGCAAAAGTGGCAGCGCTGCCGGCAGAAGGGAATGTGCAGGTAGATGCCGATGTCGCGCCGAGACTGCATCGGTCACCCCGAAAAAGGCGTAGATACGGAGAAGTCTCGTTCCACCACCACTTCGATTTCATCCTCCGGTGATCTGCCACGGTTGCGGGTGTGAGCGGTCCAGTGAGGTGTCCGCCGCAGCGATTCAAATACCGCCCTGATCATCTCCGGCTTAATGCGCGTTTCCCATTCCCGTACCCAGGCATGGGAATCGTCGTCGCCTTCGTATTCGTCAGGGAATCGGGTTTCCAGACTGAATCGGAGAGTGAAGGTCTTTTCTTCCTGATACATATGCGGCCTCTCGTTGCGATCCGGCAGATGCAATCGTATAATGCG
>MSXM01000018.1:19334-20745 GCA_002083565.1 Nitrospira sp. ST-bin4
TGCCTATCTTCGAATATGTCTGCCGGGAATGCAATCATCGATTCGAGCTGTTGCTTCAGGGTTCTGCGGAAGCAGCCTGTCCGCAGTGTAAAACAAACAAGTTGGACAAGCAGTTTTCCGCTTTTGGAGTCGGGGCCACCGGCGGATGGCCTGTGACGAGCAGCGGAGGGTCTTGCGGCAGTTGCGGCGATCCGCGCGGTCCCGGTTCCTGCTCAATGAACTAGCCTCCCATGCACGAGTCCGGCGACCAGGCGCTGCAACGCGCGATCTCGACAATCTTGCAGTCCGACCCCCTGATCAAGCTGCTGCAGCAGGTTCGGTTAGGCCGTATGAAACCCACGGATGCAGGCTTGCGCGTCGTGACAGAATCCTGGCTGGGTATTTATGAAAAGACGTTGGGCTCAGCCGACCTGACTCGATCCGGTTTTCGACGAATCGATCCAACGCCTCGCCTTGCAGTGCTCATCGACATGGGAGTGCTGGCGGTCGACCACCCGGGAGTGGTCTCTCTCAAGGCTTCCTACGACCGGGTTATGGCTCGTGCCAGTACAGAATAGGCGTACGATGCGCCTGCTCCCGCTTCTGCTCGTACCGGTTCTGCTTGTCTCGCCGGCCGCCTCACGATCGGCTGATGCAGCCGAACATACTTCGCTGAGAACGATTTCCCTCGAACGGCTTGATTCGATTCTCCCTCCTGGCACGCAGCTCTTGATTGAGCGGAAGGCGATTGAAGCATTTCTTGCGGCGCTGGACGGGACTCCTCCCGATTGGCCTGCGGTATACGGCCATGGTCATCATGATCCCGGCCATGATGAGCGGTTGTTCAATCTGAACCGGGAACGGGATGCCGCGCGTGAGGGGAGTCCGGCTCTGACCAGGCCTGTGGCATTTGTGTGGTCCGGAGAATTGTCTCAGTTTGACCGGCAGGCCAAGGGGTATCCGGTGTCGATTGGACCAGAGTTCAATCAGACGAGTTGGGGCATTGTTCGGTTTAAGCCTGAGGAGGTACCCGGCAATCTACGGGTTATGCCGGATAGTACTCTTGTTGGTCCGATCAATCGGCGTCTCGCTGCGCATAAGAAAGTGGAAGTTTTCGTGGTCATGGCGGGTACTCTGATTCCTTCGGAGTCGATCGTCTATGACTTTTCCCATGAAGAGGAGGGGCGTGGTCTGATTATGCCGGTGGTCAGAGTCGAGCGGGTGGATGTGCTTTTGAAGGGGCGGCTAGCATATTAACCTCCGCAAGAGGCATGTCTGTTTTGCGCAGATCATTGAGCGTCGAGCAGCATGGGTGCCGGGCGCTCGGATTGGTCCCGGGACGTACGACATGAATAGCTTGAAGGTCCGCGGTGGTAGCTGTATCCAGTTCCGGCTCGGCATCGGAGAGAAATAAGATCTCCTCAGAATGGAG
>MSXM01000018.1:20808-29709 GCA_002083565.1 Nitrospira sp. ST-bin4
AGTGGGAAATCATTGGAGTGAGGTCTCCGTCGGTCGTATGAGCAAGCAGGAGACGCTGTGCCTGCTCAGATCCTGAGGAATACATCGCAAGTGTGAGCCCCTCTTGTCGCCAGCGACGGAAGGAGGGCGCGACGTCGTCGTATAATTCCGGCACGAACGCACCGGTCCGGTAGCCCTCTTCCCAGATCATGCCTTGTAGAGCCTTTAGCCCCTGGTGCTTGCGATCTCCTTCCATCCACTGGCTGAGGACTCCGGCCAGATTCTCGTATGAAAGCACTACGCCGGATTCTTGCGCGATGGTTTCATGACACACCGCCGCCCACTGGCGGACCTGCGGGTCTATCCGATGATCGTGTAAAAATGACGCGATGTGTTTCTTGGCATAAGGAAAGAGCACATCTCTGACAAAGGTCACCGGAATGATCGTGCCCTCGATGTCGAGTAGAATGCAGCGGATAGCCATTTCAGCAGTACCGTTGTTCGATGTTAGACCGGGTATAGTGGGGAACCCACCCTGCTTGATCTGTAAACATCCGAATGGCACAGACCCTGGGAGACTCGCCAAGGTCAAACCAGTGTTTCATATTGGCCGGCACGGTCAAAAGATCGCCTGCTGTGCATCGGACCGAAAATACTTNNTGTCTCCTTGTGAAACCAGAAGAGGCCCTCGCCGTCGACAAAGAACCGAACCTCATCTTCGCTATGGGTATGTTCACGGAGAAACTTGTCCCGGATGGCGGGCACATTCGGAGTCGAGGGTGTGATCCGGATGACGTCGGCGGTTCGATAGCCGTTCTTGTCCATGAAGGGCTTGAGCCAGCCGGCATGGGCCTGCAAGATGTCTTCGTCGCCCGGACCGATCGGCGCGGCTTCAGCAGGCCGATGGTCATACCAGATACCGCGTTCCTGGAGGAAATGTTGGATCNNCTGGTCCTTCGGTGAGGTGGATATGTTTATCGGGTACCCGTAGTTCAGCCATAATGTCGCACTTCCCGTTCGCATTGCAGGAGATATTCGAAGACTTCAAGATGACGCTTGGCGTCCGGGAGTGTCTTGCCCCAGACGTACAGGCCATGGCCCGCCAATAGAAAGCCGTAGCAGATTCCGGTGTCCGGGAGACGAGGTTCGATGTGTGCTGCCAATTGCGCCATATCCTGTGAGTTCTGAAAAATGGGCAGCCGGACTTCGCAATCATGCCGATCGATTCCCTCCAGACCTTTGAGTAGTTCCCAGCCGGAGAAGCTCACGTACCCTGTCGCCTCGGCTAGTCGGGACAGCAATGCGCCGGCCACGGAGTGGGTGTGAAGGACTGCGCCGATGTTCCGTCTGCGGTAGAGCATCAGATGGAGGAGGGTCTCTGCGGATGGGCGAAGCTGACCCTCATTCACCGGATGCCCCTCACCATCCACAGCCAGGACAGAGTCGGTATCGAGCTGTTCTTTGTCGATGCCGGACATGGTAATTGCACAGATTGCCGGCGCGGCTTCATCGGGCAAGCGAACGCTGTAGTTTGTGCTCGTTGCCGGCGCCCAGCCCTTCCGCGCCGCCCAGCGGGCGGTTTCGGCGACTTGATCTGCGTATCGTTTAAAGTCTCTGAATGTGTCCATTCGGTTCGCGCCAGGTGTTGAGGAAAAGAGCTGATGGCTGATGGCGTGTAGCACGTGAACGGATCAAGTCATTAGCCCCCTTCTATTCATGTTCCGGTTTCATACCATCAGCTATAGGCAATAGGCTCTCTTGATCAAACGCTGCGTACACGAGATACCGTGATACTAGGAGAAAAGACCATAAAGGCGCTACTGGCTGATCCGCCAGGTAGATACTGGTACAGTGTCAGTGTGATTGTAGGCGGGAATAACCAGCGCGGTTAAAACGCGTCTTTCGCACAGCGGAAGCCGATGCCGCTGGCCCGGTCGGTCGGATAGCCATAGTCACGGTCTGAGGCACGGAGGTTCCTCGCCGGTTTGAGCCAGGACCCGCCGCGTACCACTTTGAGAAGCTGCCCGTTAGGCCCTTGTGGGTTGGAGAGCGGGGCGTTGAGATAGGAATAGGGTTCGTACCAGTCCTGTACCCATTCCGAGGCATTGCCCGCCATATCGAGGAGACCATAGGGACTGGCGCCGTCCGGAAAGCTGCCGACGGGCAGGGTGAGGACTTCACCCCTGAGTCCCCGCTCATGAGAGATGCGCGCGCCCTCGCCGGTCACCCAGAAGGCGTTCCATTCCTCTCCGTCTTTGAATTCAACCGTGCGGCCGGCCCAGTAACTGGCGCTAGATGCTTTGGAGAAGTCCCAGAGGTTCCCCCAGGGATAGCGGCGGCCGTCGGCGCCACGTGCGGCCTTTTCCCATTCCGCTTCGGTCGGGAGCCGTTTGTTTTGCCACCGGCAGTAAGCGACGGCGTCCTCCCAGCTGACATTGACGACCGGATGCTCTTCGCTGCCGGGAAGCGGGATACCGTGGAACCACAACCTGAATTCCGGTTTTTGATGAGTCGGTGCCGGATGCCCGGTGGCGTCCACGAACTGCTTGTAGCGGGCGTTGGTGACCTCGTGGCGGTCGATGAAAAAGGAGCTGACATAAACGTTGCGCTGCGGCCGTTCATCGTCGAAACTGACGCCGTCATCCGGGCTACCCATGAGGAATTCTCCGGCAGGAATCATGACCATGTCATCTGGAATCTCGGAGCTGATTGCTGACGGCTGATGGCCGAGAGCCAACAGCATGAACGAGAGGGTCGTAACGAACACAGCGGCAGGAGCAATCCGAGGGATCACGGTCTCTTAATTCTGCACGCCTTGGCGACGGCGTCGCGATAGCGGAGCCAAAAGTCGAGGCTTTTTTTGATGTGAGTGAGAACTGATCGTCTCAACGGCGGCGCTGTGTGATTCACCACCATGTCATAGGCATCATGGCGATGTCCTGCTTCGACCAACTGATGGGCACGGATCAGATCCATGTGGTCGGGTGAAAGGCCATGGTGACGAACGAGCGGATGGTTCCGGATGACCGCTTCGATATCTTCCGCGCTTTTAGGTTCGGACGGTTGATGGATTTCTTTGCGGTCCTTCACGCTGCCTTCGACAAAGATCGTCAGTGTGGCAGCGCCAATCACCCAATGGCGATGGTTCGACATCCGGTCGAGCCAGGCGCGGTAGGCGCGGCTGGCCGGTAATAGACGAACCCGCTCGAAGTCGTCAGGGTTGAATCCCAGTCCCTCCATCATGGAGAGAAAGAGTGCGGGGTGGGATGTTCCCAGAGAGAGCCCCCCGGTATCTTCCTCATAGATGTTTTCGGCCAACATGCGACGGACGGGAGCGGGTGGATTCCTTCCATGAATACGGGCGAGAAAAACAGGAAAATCTCTCACGAAGACGGCATATTCCTGCTGGAAGTGAATCTTTAACTGTTCTTTCGTGAGGGTGCCGGCGGCGAAGTGATCCCAGGCCCAGTGGTGCTTTCCATCCATGATACGGAGGAGGGCGTCGAGAAATTTTGAGTTCGTCATGTAAGCAGCCATCGTCTCTTGCCTTCTTGAGCGGTGCGTCGCTACAATTCGCTGGCACAACATGGGAGCGAGTCAATGAATCCGATTACGGTCCAAAATCCCGATGAGATCCTCAGCGTATTAGCCGATGTCACGCTCTGTGGAGCGGGTTTTACGACTGAATCCCTTCTTGATTACGTCCTGGAAGAAGGGTTTACGGAACCGATTTTCCTGAACGCCAGCGGCGAAGATCCGACAGCCTTCTTCAAAGGCCAGCCGAATGCCTGGGCCATCTACCAGGTGCGCGAATGGAAGCGGGTACTCACCATTTCAGGCGGTCCCGGTCAGGAGCGGCGCGCGCGCATCACCGAAACGCCATGACTAACCCGGAGTGTAAAGGGTGAGATCGAAAAGTGCAATCGGATGAACGGCTTTTTGATCGACCGGGAAGACGATTGCGGATAGGGTGAGTATGCGGATGATTCATCTCATCAATACCCAGGATGTGGGGGAGTTGGCCATCATCAAGAGCCTGCTCGACGGCAACCGTATCGCCTATGTTATTCACGGCGAGCATATGAGCAGCCTGTATCCGGGAGTGCCCTTTTTCGTCAGCCGTGTGATGGTGGATGTGTCAGACCAAGCCCGTGCCGAAGTCCTGCTCAGCCGACTCAGGCTGTCTATCCGGGAAGCGTCGGCGTAATTCCTGTCATTCACAAGTGCCGCTGCTGTAAGACTGATCGGCTGTTCCGATCACGTGCTATCGGCCATCAGCTATCAGCTCTTTTTCCCAACGAGATACGCTTCACGAGATACGAGCGCTCAAGCATGGTCAGTGTCGATTGCCAAGACGATATGACTACGGCTGGATTTTGGGGTGGGGCTTCTCTGCGGGGAAGTCACCTGGCCGGCGGTCGCTTGTTCCCTCGTACCAGCCTCCGACGAGTGTGCCTTCCTCAAAATATAAATAGCGATGCCGGATCACGGCCGTGCTTTCCCAGTCTTCGAAAATCCATTCTTCCTGCCGGATACCATCTTTGGTGAAGCTGGTATGGATCGTCTGCGGCCCACCCCAGGATTTGAGAACTTGCTCCTTCGTCATGCCCACCATGACCCGATGCTGGTCGATATGCTGCTGAAAGTCCGGGTCACGCAGCTGGGCGATCATTGGCCAGAGCACCATCATCAGGGCAAAAATGGCAAGTCCCGCATAGATGATGATCCGCACCGGTCGGCGTCGAATAAACGACTCCTCGTCGGGTTTCTGCTCGAGCAAGGCGGGCTCCGGGTTGGGTATCTCAGTAGTCATAGTGTGCGAGGAGCCGGTCGGACAGACCCCTAGAAGCGGCGAATGCTAACAGGGGGGGGGAAGGGGCGTCAAGAATCGGCACATTTTGCAAAATCAATTCCTAATCGAAGGCGGGGATGTATACTCATTGTTGATAGGGTATGTGGGCTGGGTGAGTGAGGCAGGTGATGAGACATCAAGGTATCGGACAACAATGTTGTCGTGCGGCGTTGGCCTGTGTCTTCGCCTGTGGACTGGCTTTGGGGCAGGGAGGGCTCTCGGATGCATCTGCCGGTGCCATCTATTCATATATCGATGACAAGGGAAATGCGGTCTATACCGACAAACTGGAAACCATTCCGGAAAAATACCGGGCGAAGGTGAAGGTCCAGCAGTTGTCTGACCCGGAGTCAAAAGTCTCCTCAGCTTTTCACTCGGTTCAGCAGACGATCAAAGACCGGGTGAAAGCGATCGGATCCAAAGTGTCCCCAGACGCATCCGGAACGGATGTGCGGAGCATGGACCAGGATACCATCATCCAGTATGCCGGGGGAGCGGCGATCCTTTTGATCCTCATTATGTATCTCAGCAAAAACAGCCCGATGATACGGTTGCTCGCTCTGGCCCTGTTGATTCTTCTGGGGGCCGGGACGCCGGTGCTCATCTATACGAGTGGGGGTGGCGCACTCGATGTGATGAAACAAAAGGCAACTGCCACGGGTCAAGCTCAGCAGAACCGTCTCCAGCAAGCTCCGCAATAACGCTCCTTCCCTCCAGAATTCACACTTCCAGTGGTCTATTCTGCGTATTTCGGTACAGGAATGGTCTTGGCCGGCGAAACCGGTACGGCGGATTGGCGGATGAATTCGCCGCAATAAGGGTTGAGGATGGGTTCATGGGTATGCCGCTGCCGTTGGGTGACCAGTTGCAGGCTTTGAGCGCTGATTTCGACTCGGTCGATCAAGACGGATCGTGTCAGACGATCGGGAAGTCCCTGCATCGAAAACAATTGGTAGCTCAACAGCCAATCCAGCCGGTCTTTCTCCTGTTCCCTGATAATGAAGCGGGCCTCCGGTGACGGGGTTCCTTTGAAGAGCAATACCCAGATATTGGAGCGGAAGGCGGGGCTGGCCTGCTCTGCTGACGGGCGAAACTCGGGAATCAATGACGGCAGCTGGTCGATCGGCACGGGCGGGGACAATTCAATATCCACCAGGCGCACGAACAGGGGCCGGTCCTCGCGCTGGTCGTTCGGATCAGCCGTATAGCTGAACGAATAGCGGATATTCGTCCCGTTGCGTGTGAAGGTATAGACGTCTTCTCCGTTTTCCGGAGAGACCAACTTGCTGAAATAGCTCGACCAGTCGGTGATCGGATAATACGTGAAGACGCGAAGGGCGGATTTGCGGTCGCGCACCGCCTGGGGGCGGCCCATCTTTGCATGCAGCTCTGCCTGAGTCAGGCCAAGAAAACCGTCTTCAAAGTAGGGCGCGGCGTTAAGATTCGGCGGACACAGCCAACACAAAACGACCAGGAGTAGGGTGGTGAGAACGGCTGGCCCAGCGATATAAGGTCGAATCAGTGGAGTAGCCATAATCGGCGGGGATGGTATCGGCGGGTCTAAATCGATGTCAAGGAGACCGCTTCCGTCGGGCTGCTGGTGCAGCATGCATCCAGTCTCATCTCGACTCAGCTTTTCAATTGGGGGAGGATCGGGAGTTGGCTACACAGATCAGGCAACCGGCTCAAATCAAGGCGCTGCTCAAGGAGCATATTCTGATTTTCGATGGCGCTATGGGACGATGATTCAGCAGTGCAAGGTAGACGACGCATCATTCCCCCAACAGGGTCTAGCCAGGACTCAAGACGCTTGAGATGAGTCGCGACCACCATGAGCGTCTGATCCTTCCTCTCAGAAATCAGAAACGAAATCCGATTCCGACTGCCACGCAATGGGATTGGAAGTTGAGGTTATGGAGTGGAGGCGTCGTACAGTTTGGTATTCTGCGGCAACCTCCGTACCTGCTACATGTAGTACACCGGTCACCCTCTTTCCCGGAAAACAGCGCGGGTTTGTATTCCGCGAACCCGAAGAGATGGTCTGTGACGATCAGTCGTACTCCGATGATGCCTTGTACGGCCAGCCCGCTCACTGAGTCAGGTTCGTACATACCGGCGGAACTTTGCGTGTGGCCGTCCATCCCCAGGATGGAGAAGCCTAGGCCGACACCTGCGTAAGGCTGCATGAAGTCGCCGGGGTATCGAGCAAGGACATTGACCATGAAATTGAATACAGTTGTGTCCAGTTGAGCGGAGCGTACCCTATTGCCCACCACTGTTTGTGGTGCCGTGATTGAGCCCCCATAACCGGACAACTCAACTTCTGCACCAAAAACAGACGTGTATGATGGAAAAGCACCTATCTTGAGACCTCCACCCATTGCGCCGTCAAACCTGGTGTCTGGGATCTTGTCGCCGTCAACTTTGAGCAGGCTGCCGATCGGATAGTGGTGTGTGAGAAATCCGCTCACATACCATTCCTTTGGCAGAGGTCTAGCAGCTTCTTCCGCTTCGGCCTCGTCGATCTCCGCGATGGGGCACATGATCAATATTGGCATGTTGAGTATGATGAGCCACCAACGGGAGTCTGAGCTGGTAAGGAACGTGGCAATGACTTTCAGGGCGGGCGCACACGATCTGGATTGCCGGGCGCGTCGAGATGCCATCGTCACCTCCAAGGTCCGCACACTCAATGTAAGAATTTAATGATGACGTTATCGTACTAAGTGAAAAACCAGTTTGCGAGGTGTGGAGTGAGAAAAACTTTTGAAGGCTTCCATGAGCAATAGTCACGCCGGGTGATCGTTTCTGAAAGGCCTTGCGGCAACTGACGCGCTCCAGTTAGGATCGAACGCGATATCCTCTTGCAGCGAAAGGTTTTTTGTCGATGACCGTTACCCATACGAATAGCAGTATCGAACAGCTTCTTCATGAGCGCATTTTAATCCTTGACGGCGCTATGGGGACGATGATCCAGCAGCGCAAGCTGGACGAAGCAGCATTCCGCGGCGAGCGGTTCAAGGATTGGAAGAAGGACCTTAAAGGCCACAACGATCTCTTGAACATCACACAGCCGGCGATTATCGAAGACATTCATCGGCAATATCTGGAAGCCGGGGCCGATATCGTCGAAACCAACACGTTCAATTCTCAGTCGATCTCGCTGGCGGACTACCACATGGCGTCTCTCGGCTATGAACTGTCCAGGGCAGGAGCGGAGTGTGCCAGACGGGCGGTTGAGCAGGTTCAAGCTGCACAACCGGGGCGACAGTGTTTTGTTGCCGGAGCGATCGGACCGACCACCAAGACCTCATCGATTTCAACGGATGTGAACAACCCCGCAGCCCGTGGGACGGTCTATGAAGAACTCGTGGCGGCCTACGGCGAGCAGGTACGCGGACTGTTGGACGGCGGGACCGATCTTCTGCTGGTGGAGACCATCTTCGATACGCTGAACGCGAAAGCGGCATTCTTTGCGATCCAACAGGTTTTTGCATCAGGCGCCCGGCCTGTGCCGATTATGGCGTCGGTCACATTTATCCAGGCCGGAAGTAATCGAGGTGTCACAGGGCAGACCGTTGAGGCGTTCTGGAACTCCATTTCCCATGTGCCGCTCTTAAGTGTGGGAATGAATTGCGCGCTCGGGCCCAAGGAAATGCGCCCATTGATCGAAGAATTGTCGCGCATTGCACCGATCTATGTGAGCGCCCATCCGAACGCCGGTCTGCCGAATCCGTTACTCCCGACCGGCTTCCCTGAGACCCCGGACAGTCTGGCGCCCCAGCTGCGTGAGTGGGCACAGAACGGATGGCTCAACATCGTGGGCGGTTGTTGCGGAACCACGCCGGCGCATATCAAGTCGATCGCCGGGGTGGTGCGCGATATCAGGCCGAGAACGATCCCGGCGGTGACTCCGTATACGAGGCTGAGCGGCCTGGAAGCAGTCACGATCCGTCCGGATTCCAATTTTGTGAACATCGGCGAACGAACCAATGTGACCGGGTCTCCGGCCTTCGCCAGACTCATCCTGGCCGGCGACTATGAATCCGCACTCTCCGTGGCGCGCCAGC
>MSXM01000019.1:0-13210 GCA_002083565.1 Nitrospira sp. ST-bin4
TCTCGCCCATTTGTACGCGCCTCCCGCAATCGGAATCTGCGAGGATAGCTCCGCATACACGGTCGCCACCAGCATTTGCATCACCAGACAGAGTGCCAGCGCGGGAAACCAGCCGCCCCCTGTGACGACCGTCTGTACGCCGATGATGGCGTACAGCCCGGCCACCGGGGAGACGGTCGCAAAGCCGATGGTGAGGCTGTTCCAGAGACTGAGGCTGCGGTGGAGTGTTCCGGGAGCACTCGTCGCGGCAACGGACGCAGGCGTATCCGGACCATCCGTCATGCGCATGGCAGACATCCCTGGCGTGGCAGCAGGTCTGACTGTCCGGTACGAAGAGAACTATGGAGTGGAGATACGGATTGGAGATGCATCACGAAGCCTCCTTGCCGAGCGGGTTAAATTCCGAAAGGGCCATGTACCTGCGTACATGATCTCCCGGGCTTTTATCCCTCCGTGGAGCCTCGTCATGCGAGACCGGAAACTCTTGGACCAGACACCTCCCCTCAAGGAAGCCGGAACCCTAGTTTCCCTTTCGAGGCTATTGTCACGATCTTGCTGCGGCAAAGTCAAGAAAATTTTCACCCGGCCGTCAACATTGGTTCCGTCGTGATGCTGAGCGCTTGTTGAACTGAGAGGGTTACCCTCCGGCGAAAACCGGACGGAATCCGGCCTCGGTGAGAATACGGGCAATCGCGTCACGCTGATCTCCCTGGATCTCGATCCGGCCCTCTTTGACCGTGCCTCCTGCTCCACAGACCTTCTGCATCTGCTTGGCGAGGAGTTCTTTCTCCGCCTGGCCAATTCCGACAAACCCTGTGACCACCGTGACAGTCTTCCCGCCGCGGTGCGCTGTCTGGCGAAGGATATCCACGCGCCCGCGACCCTTCTTGGGTGCGGCGGATAGGGACGCACTCTCGTCGCCAGGTTCCCTGGGTGAAGCTGCTGGTCGGGGCGCCTGCTTCAGCGCGGCGAACGGATTGGCCCACTTGACGGGCCCACCGTCGGTGGGAAGGCGTTTCTTGTCTTTCATGGGGTATTTGCTCCGGGGGAAGGCTACATCGAAGCGGATTCCAGGACAAGGGCTTTGAGATCTGCTCGCCACGCACTGAGAAAGCTCTGTGACGAAGGAAACGACTCTCGACCCTCGATTCTTTCCGAATCTCTGAAATGAGACCAACACTTGCCCCATAGCGGGTGTTAGAGTGAAAGAGTCATAAACAATTTAAAGCATGGGGGTTCTGATGCATGTGATGAGAAGTATTGCGTTCATGGGATTAGGAATTGCATTAACCGGCTATCTGAGCGGAGCACCAGTCTTCGCAGCCGATAAACCAATAGAGGATGGATCGAAGATCATGATCACGTCTCCTAAGGCCGGGGACAAGGTCAGTGACAGTTTTGAGCTGAAATACGAGTTGACCAAGGGCTCGCAAGCTGTCCATGCCCACGTCTTCGTGGACAACGAGTATCAGAAGGGTTTTAGCGGAACATTCAAGGGGCTGAGCAAGGGAACGCACCAGATCACCGTGACGGGCGCCACGAAGGATCACGCCCTCGTCGCTGCCAGCCAGACTATTACCGTCGACGTGCAGTAGTACTCAAACCGGCCGGCTTCAAGCCGCCAGGGTCTTGTGAAAACTTGGCCCTGGCGCGCATGGTTCCGCCATGATTTCTTTCCTGCCGATGGTCAGCTTCAGCCTCCCAGCCATGACAGTCACGAGTTCGGTAGTCGCGTGAACGAAATTATTCCACTCTCAGCCGAGTGGCCCGATCAACATCTCGCGGATGTGAGGCAGACCCCTCTGAGTGAACAGCGGGGATGCGACTGCGTCATAGGAGCGTGGAGGAACGGACGGCACTGTCATGCCACATGCTGACCCACCAACGGAGTGACGGATGGATATGGTGCTGTGCCTCTTGATGAGAGCCTTCAGGATGGACGACACGATTTCTGTTTCTCATCGTGGGGCGTTTGGAATATGCACTAACCTTCAGTTGGCTTCACGTAGCCCAACAGCCTGTTGGCTCGGCCAGTGGGAAAGCGTATAATGAACTGAGTTTAAGCATAGACCAACTCACGAAGGTGGAGTTATGACGCGTACACTGCTCGCCACATTCTTGGGGCTTCTAATCCTGAACACCATGTTACCGCTCAGCATCGCCTCCGAACAAAGTTCTCTCTTGAAAAAAGTTAGGTTGATAGAGAAAGGTGTGCCGCCATATTTTCAAGCCCCGGGGTGGGTCTGCACCACGCCGTATGGTTGGTGCTATCTTCAATACTGGCAACCGCCGGGTAGCGGCTGCGTATGCTTTTTCCCGTATGGAGCCGCGCAAGGAGTCGCAAGATAGTCATTTCCCAGCAGAGGCTTTCGATGAATCACATGGCATAATCACCACATCGTGAGAGTCTATGCCATTGGGAGTCACGACAGAAATGGGAACCCGCACTATATTTTCAAGCCCACCTGATTTCTTTGCGCTGAGATCGATGGGACTCTCAAAAGTAGCCTCCAGTAAGTAGATAGAAGATGCTTGATCGTTTTTCCAGATAACTTTCTCGTCTTTCGGTCTGTTCCCTGCCCAATACACTTCAAAACTTGCGGCGGTCTTTTTTAGTATCGAATCTTCTTTCTTTCGGTACTCGTCGTTAAATTTTTTCATGTCGTGAGGGAATTTCTTCATGAGATCATTGGAGGCCTCTTCAAGTTTCGATTTGAGTTCTAGGAAATTAGGTACTGCCAAGTATGCACCTTCAATAGCAAAGGAAACTTTCGTATTTCTGCTACACGCGTACAAACTTGCGGGAGTCACTGCGTGGATTTTCGGTGGGAAAGAGGTTGAATTCATTTCATCTCCAGGCTCTGCTGAAACGATTGGCCCATCACATTCAATTGGAATGTCACTTGGAATATTTTCCCCTTCAGAAGTCTTCTTCACTTTATACCTGTGTCCATAGAACATGACCTCGGCAGTTACTTGTTGTCCTCTCGTTGCAACCAAGAGAGATGTCTTCCGGGCATGCCTTTCAGGAGAGCCTTGTTTTTCCGCTCCAAAAAAATGATCAAGCGTAAAGTGAGCTGTGATACCTTCCATCCCTGGAAGAACCGTAATCTGGTCTCCCTTTACTCCTTCCCAATATACTTCAGCATCTCTCCAGAGGTTGTCTCCTTGAATGACAAACGTGACCTCTCGACTGCATGCAGACACGGCTGAAGGGTAAATTCTTGTGATGATACTATTTGCCGGCCCTTGCCCCCATGGGCCTTGAAACTCGGTCATGAGTGCGCCAGTCAAGCTTTCGAGGTCGGGAGGGGTCAACAGCGGAATACGTACCTTGATGTTACGAATTTGCTCAACAGGTTTCTTAATCGCTTCCGATGTTCCATTCCAATTCTCAACCCAGACTGTTCTCAATTGTATTGGTATGAAAGGCCACCAGCCAGGGATCGAGAGGTCTGCTGCCACATCGTACGAAGCAACAACATGCTCTAACTCCCTATTTTTAGAATGCGTTCTATACTTTGGCCCGAACACCCATCCGAATGTTGGGCACCCATTCTTCCCCCAGATTTCACACTCTTTCCCCTGTGGCGTTCTGCTTGGAATTCTCTTACTTGCATCCTCCGTTTTCTGACCACCCTGAGGTACTGGAGGGGAATTGCCAACGTCACTTGCTTGAGAAGCATCCTTCTGTGGACTTGCTGAATCTGCTTTAGAAAATGCATCATGTGTACGGCTCGAAAATCCTACAACAAGTGGAATTCGCTCGAGACCCTCCAACGTTTCCTTTGCATTTCCCAACATATCGACATTAGCTTTTTCTGCCCCCCCGTTCGGTTGTAGCGCCAGGGCCATTTCTAATGTCGTGGTTGCAGATAGCACATTCGAAACGCGCTGCGTTACTTCGCTGGGTGTAATTGCATAAGCATAAGGCACTTGATCCCTAAGTAATAAGTCTAGCTTCTCGTTGAATTCGCTGGGCACGTGGTTATGGTTGGTCAAATATTCGAATCTCTCCCTAAGATCTGGGCAATCATTTTTTATAGCGTGATGAATAATGGTAAGTGGACCACCCAGGTTTGAGCCTGCTGTAAGAAGCGTGCGGACATCCTCATTTTTAGACATCGCATTGAGTGTGTGTGTGTACCTTGTAGACCTATCCTGCTCTTCCTTCACAGGCTTTAAGGAAGCAGCTAGATATGGCACAAGAGTGTAAACCCTAACCGCGCTGTCGTAGAGATCCTTATTCTCCTTTATGGACCTGCAGAGCTGATTCAAATGATTGGTCTGATCTTGGTCAGATCTTAGGCTTTGTTCTGCCATGCCTTTCCAATCCTGCAACAATTCCTTTATCTTGTATGATTGCTGGAGATATGTCTCGACATGCGCTTTTGAATGAGGAGGCGTAGCTATCCTTAGTAGCCACATTTCCTGCCTGGAGACGCCTCTAGGAAGGAGCTCCATTACGTCAAGGAGCTCACCACGCCGCGCTAACCATTGATAGCGGGGATCTTCATTTTCTTGGAAGTGTAGAGGAGTTGCTTTTCCTTTTCTTGAGATTGCAGGATTTAGCCCAAGTGTGGCATGGCCTAGCCAAGCCAGATAGATACTTGCCACATCTGCTGGATCGAGGGGGGGAGGAGTCACTGTTAGCTCGGCAATACCAAATTTATTAGGAAATTGCCCTGGGAATACGGTTGCGTGAAATTGCAGCCGATAGAGAGCTTGCCCATTGTAGTCGTGTAGATCGTCTAGGGTCGCGCGCGCAAGTGAGGCACGAATGTCATTTCTATATGACTGAAGTTCTCTGAACCGCTCTTGAGGGTAACCATCCTTTTGGGGGGTGTTCGACTCAGAGGAAGACACTTGTTCGCTGAGCTTGGTGTCGTTCTTGCCTTGAGTACTAGTTTGCGTTCCGGTTGACACTGAGCCTTTGCCGGTGGATGTCTCACCCTCCGATACTCCGACTCCCAGCTTTAAGGCGTGGACGGTATCAATGGCACGCTTAATATGTGGTTGGAATGACACCCCCTCACTCTGCCTTAGGAGTTTCTCCAAATACTCAGTCTCTCGCCGGCGATCATTAATAAGCGCCTCCCTTGAGTACACCTGCGGAACGCTTAATGTAATTGCTGCTGTCTCTTGTGGTCGATCCCAGTCAATAAGAGACGGCCCATGAATGGCTATCCGATAGCCATAAAAATAGGTGCAGAGCAGCGCGGCGACGAGGGCGCCGATCCCAATATATACAAGGTAAAGATGACTAGTCAGAAGAGCGGACAGACTCTGTGACAGAAATGCTCGAATACGATCCCATAGCCCTGACATCATCGGGTTCCTCCCGTTGGTCACTATCTACATAGAATAGAGCGGTGCGCTTTTTGCCAACTGCCTCGTTATGCTTCCATCAGCGCTTCTACGTCCTGCTTCACTTCTTTACATGCTGCGAGGATGGGCTCGGGTTTTGCCGCATAGGCTGCTGCCGCCAGGACGATCAGATCGGCCACGAGATCGATGAAGGCTTCTATCTTTTTTATCTTCTTGATCTGGGCGGTGGCCTTATCCACTAGCTTCACGAGTCCTTCTTGCTCAAGGTCAAGCCCCTGCACCGTTAGCTTCACGGCTTCCAGATATAACGCATTGGCTCTGATCCGCAATGTAACCTCGTCTTGGAACAGTGATTGGGCCTGTGTCGGTTTGATCTCGCCTTTATCCAGACCTGACAGGATGCGCGCGTGTGCGGCGTCCGCTGACTTCCCTAAAGAATCTGCCAACTCCTCGACTTCCTGCTTTTTCGAGAGCGCCATACGTGACCTCCCCGATATGAATACCAACGGATCAGCTGCGGGCTGCTTGGAGATGTACTCTCAGCGCCTGGATATCCTGCGACAGGTTCTTGATGAGCGGTTTCAATTCGTCTACGGACAGGTCCTGTGCATGCTTGTGCAACGCACTATGGCCTTCCGCGATCTTCTTAATCCCCTTTTCTGCCGCCGCATACTTCACTTCTGCCGCGCTGTACTTCTCTTGCTTGTCCTGGATATATGCCTTTGCCAAGGTCGCCACGATTGGGTCTTGCGGAGGATGAGTTATCATCGAAATTTCCAAGAATCCCAAGACGATCTTTTTCTCATTTTCATGGGTCTTCTTATACAATCGAAGGAGATTGTCCATCCCCTCCAGGATTGTCTCAAAATCGTCCTTCCCTTCCAGGAGCATATCCCGAACCGCGCGCTGCTGTATGCCTGACGTGATCCATTTTGCGATGGTCGTGCCGGTTTTGACGTAGGCGTCGACCTGTTTACTTTCGATACCAAATGAGGGGTTTTCCTTCACTGCATCGCCGACGGTGCCAATCGATTTAGATAGGTCAAAAGTGTCGTCTCCAGCCAGCTTTGCCAGGGTTTTCAAATATAATGCTGCCCGGTCATGGAGCTTGATCAGGTCTGGATAGACCTTCTTCCGCCCCGCGTCGTTTGTAGCCTCGACTTCCGCATTGGTGGGGTCGAGGTAGAGCTTTTCTCGTTCGTAGGTATCGCGAAAGTGGGTGGTCAGTTCCGTGTAGGCCGAGAATTTTGCCGATTCGGAGGCAAACTCGCGGACCTCTTTCAGATCGACGCAGGCGCTGAGGCAGGCTCCAATACCGAAGAGTGCAATCAGACGCTTCATGACGCCACCTTTCTATTCTGTTCCTGAAGACACAAGGATATGAGGTCTGCGGATCGGGCTAGGCTACTTTTCCTGTGGACGTATGTCAATGCGACTCTGCAAGCTCTTATCTTGGCTAAGCGGGGAGGCAGCACAAAGATTTTGTTCCGTGCCAGGGTCAAGGAGAAGTGAAAGTATATCGTTTATGTCGAAGGCTTCAGCCAGGTAAATAATGACGTTCCTTCGCGCTGTGTGCGCTGAGGCGATAGTGCATGTGAGCGTCGTGGCCCATACTCAGCAGCTGGGCGATCCCGGGGTGTTTTTAGAATTTATAGTGATTTCGGCATGGTAGGTTTTCGGTTTGTGCAGATCAGCCCATAGCACGTAGTAGGCTTGGCATCCGGGTCGTCGCCAAGAAATTCTAGCCAATGACTGCGTGGATCCTACCTGGGCTGAACCATCGGGAGTTCGCGTGACCCTTCCGCGATTTGCTGAATCTGCAAGCGTTCGAGACGCGAGGCTTCAAACACATCGTGAAGCATGTCGTCCGCCACCTGGGTCAGCTGCGCTGCTGCATCCTTCATGTCCGCGTGTTCGACCGCACGCGAGAGCACTTCGGCTTTGGTCGCGCCTTTCTGCTGGCCCATGAACGGTTTGAGGAGGAGATACGCGACATCTCGCAGCGGCATATGCCGCAAGAAACGGCGGAGGAGCTGAAAGGTCTGGCGGGGGTAATGGAGGAGCTTGTAGAGAAAGAGCTTCTTAATCCCTGCCTGTCGCACGCGGTTGATCGTTTCGCCTGAGAGACAGGTCGGATCGACCTCCGAACATTTGAAATACTTGTACCAATCCGTGGATTCGTTGACCAGCCCGCGTTTCACATATTCCTGCCACAAGGGTGTGCCCCGATAGACACAGAGCCGGTTGAACCCGAAGGTGTCGAGCGGGAGCGCCGACGCGAAGTCGAAGGTCGCCTCCATATCCTCAATCGTTTCGTCGGGATTTCCCACCGTAAAGAATCCGTGGACGATCTCAATGCCGGCCTTTTTCGCGTTCTTGACGGCGGTGGTGACCTGGTCCAGCGTCTGTTCCTTCTTCAATCGATCAAGAATCTTCTGGCTGCCGCTCTCGATGCCGAACATCATGGCGCGGCAGTTGGCCTTCGCCATGGCGGGGAAGAGATGCTGGGCGACCGAATCGACGCGCCCCTCGATGCCCCATCGGATCGTGAGCTTTTCCTCCATGATGCCGTTGCAAATCGCCTCGATCCGCTTGGGCTGCAGCAGGAAATGATCGTCGACGAATCCGACGGATTTATAGCCAAGCTCTTCGAGATGCTTCATCTCCGCGACCACATGCTGAGGGCTCCTGGCTCGCCACTTCCCTTCGTTGAAGATCGGGATGTCACAGAAGATGCAGGGCCAGGGACAGCCCCGGGAGGTCTGCATCGTTGTGAACCGGTCCATTGAGAGCACCACCGGCACGTCCAGGGGCATGGACTCGACATAGTCGAGTTTGAGGCTCTCGCGATCCGGGAAGGGCCACTGATCCAGTTGCCGCTCCATTGCGCGGTTGGGATTTTGGATGACCTGCCCGTTCTTCATCCACGTCAGACTTGCGACTGCTTGCGGGTCCTCAAAATTCGCAAGGAGATCGAGCAATAACTGTTCCCCGTCGCCGCGACACACAAAATCGACTTCGGGACACTGCAATTTCACTAAGGAGGCATTCAGGCTGGCGAATACACCGCCGAATGCGAGCTTCACGTTCTGATTGGTCGCACGGATCTCCCGCGCCAGTATTTTGGCGTAGGGATAGCTGGTGGTACTCAGAAAACTGAGGCCGACGAGGTCCGGTTGTTCCCGGTTGATCCGGTCAATGATGACCTGGTTCGGGGTGTCGGGATTGGCCTGATCGAACAGCACGCATTCGTGCCCCGCCTGCTTGATGACGGACGACAGCGACATGATGCCGATGGGGGGGAATCCCATGACGCGAATATTGCCGTTGGTGGCGCGTGTCTTCGCTGGAAGCGCGTAGAACTGTGGATCGCGAACGTGGATGAGATAGACGAGCATGTCGGCCTCACAATGTGTGATGTGTCATACGCTGTCCGTGGCGAACCGTGACTGTACAGATGTGACAGCGTCGGATTACGCCGGGTGTGTCCCGGTTCAGAACTCTTTCAGGGAAAACGGATACAATTTGAGCGAAACTATGCCAGGGCCGGATTTGTCAGTCTGATCAATATTGCTCACTTGAAGAGAAACCATGTGACAGGCACGCAACAGTGCCTCAGGGGTTCAGGTCGCAAGCTGTCAAGTTGAGTTTGTCGAGCAGGAGGATGGTGGTGAGGAGGGAACTGCCGTTACAGCCGGCGGTTGTTGGGCGTGATAACGCGTTGTTATCCTGTACGTCAGACAGATTTTGACGGCGTTTCGGATCTCGCCATTCGACGGACCGGGTGGCTACGGGTTGTTCAGCGGAATCTGAATGCTGATCGCACCGGCAAGATCGCCATCCCGGGCGCCTTCCCGAAGATAGCCGGAGATATCCAACATTCCTTTGGGGTCGCCGTGACAGACCAGGCAATCCTGCGAGTAATAGATCGGGGTCAAGGTTCTCAAGAGCTTTCCGTCGTCGATCCACTCGGTGACGGGAGCGTGCGAGACCGGTTGCGTGGCAAGCCGTTTCAGTATCTGTTCTTCGTAGGCATCCGGCGTGTTCTTCAAGTTTCTTGGATTGAGCGCGGTTTGCTTGATCTTGACGTGAGAACGGTTGGAGAACTTTCGCGCGGCCTGGCTGCCGAATGTGGCCGGGATAAAGTTCTTATATCCAATGCCGCGTTGATTGATCACGAATTGCGCCTCGGCGACGACTTCCTTGCTCGATTGGAGCAAAAGCGGCAATTGTGTTTTTGCCAGAGAGGGAAGATCAGAGGGGAGGTGGTTCAGATGGATCGTCGTTTGGCGGAGAAACTCCTCGACAACCTGGTGCTCAAAGGCCTCCGGCGTAAACCCCTTGTCGCCCTTCTGGGGATCATTGATCAGTGGTTGATTGCGCTCGACGACGAGGCGACCCACATTGAGAAGGGTGGCCAGACTCTGAGCGGTGTGCTCCCGTTCCGCGCGGGGCGTTTGTGCCCAGCTGAGATTCCACCACAGAAGCATGGACGCCAGGATAAGGACGATGCGCAGGCAGGTGTGAGGTTTCATGGGCGCTCCATTGCGATTACTTTCCGCCTGCCATCCGGCACTGGCCCTGGTCATAATGTTCCGGCACTTTCGAAATCTCAAACGGCAGACCTTCTGCCCCTGCCCGCCGAGTCGGTGCATAGTCCTCTTCGAACCAGCGCTTTCGCATCTGTGCCAGCCGTCCTGATTCTTCCAACCGGTACAGCAAGTTGTTGAGGAACCACTGCAGGCGCCTTTTCTCTTCACCGGTGACGATGGAAAAAGATTCTCGGGAGAGCATCAAGGGTGATCCGTCCGGCCGTTCAAGAAGCTGCCAGTCAGGCCAGACGCGCTTGGTTACATATTGGAGGATAGGGTATTGGGTCAAAATGACGTCGATATGCGGATCCTTCGTTTCCACTGCGGCGGGGAGCGAATCACATACCAACAACCGGATATTCCGAAGATTGGCCACTGCGTAAAGATGAGGAGTTCTTCGATTTTGCACGGCGACCGTCAAGCCGGATAGGCTTTCCTGAATTGCCGCCAACGTATCGGCCTCCTTGCCCTGCTTGCGAAGCTGTGATCGGACATTCTCGGCTATTTTCGGGTCGTGAGTCATGGCGCCAACCCCGCTGCTATGAAAATACGGAATGGATGACCACAGGCCTGAGGGGGTTCCACCGGGAACGTTCCCGCTGAACGATGAGACAAACAGATCGAAATGCCCTTCATTCAGTTCGATGAAGAGATCACGGAATCTGGTCACATGCAACGTGGGTACGATGGGTTGCTGCCCGCCGCAATGGACGGTCAGCGCGTCGGCCACTTCGCGAATCAGCTCGACATCGAGGCCGGTCACCCGAACGCCTTCGTCGGTAAAGACGGCTGGAAACACAAAGGGACGGAACGGTTCGACGGAAATGCCGACACGAATCTGCCTGTGGGCGCAAATGGTCGATAGTTCATCACGGGTCAAGGGGTGAATCAATTCGACTGCGTCGAAGATCAGCCCGCATCCCGGCAGCAGCATGCCAAGTATCAGGAGCAATAGAACCGCGGCGTCAGCGCCCGATTGCCCTCGGTCGCGTGTGGCGTTCCCATGGCTGCTTTCCGTACCGCTGGAGGCTTTCTTGATAGTCATCTTGCTCAGAGTCGAATGCCAATGGTAAAGAGCCATTGGTCCGTTAAATCGGACTTGTGTCTGAAGTCAATTTCATACCGCGAATACTGGAATCCCATATCCACTGACACTCCCTGCGCAACGGGGAACCGGACCCCGACCTGGCCTCCATACAGATATCCCGGAGAAAAGGCATCCCGGCCAGGTAGCGTTCCCCCAATCAACGCGCCCACATACGGAACCGCCCTGTCTTCCAGCGGTCCAAAAAGGACATGCCGGATAATCCGATTGATTGGCTTGTTTTGGGGGAAATCTAACAAGTCAATGAAATTATTCCAACGGGGGTTCAGGTACAGCGAATTCTGGTCGGTCTTGGAGATCGGAGTGTGGTTGCTATAGTATTGGTAGACAGTTCTCACCTCAAGAGGTCCGTAGCGAAGGGCGGTGAAGCCGGCTTGGATGGCGATTGTCCTCAACTGCGGGCCAAATGAGCGCTGATTGAACGACACGTCGAAACTAAACGGACGAAGAGGGAAAAAAACTGGAACCGCCTCGATGGCCGATGCGCCAGGAGGAGACACCATTGCCGACAAGGCAATGACGAAGAAGAAAGCGGCGGGTGTAGGGAGTTTCCGGATAGGTAACCAACCTCCTGCCGGTCGGACCAACTCTCCTGATAACGACGTTGCAGATCATATAGCACTTGCATCTTTCAACAGCAAGGCCGCCTTCCTGAGCGCTGGACAAGCCATGAGCGATGGTCGTGCTTCGACGCCGGCCCCTGCCGTTTCGGCCGGAAGAAATTCTGCAACAGCGCCTGGCTTTCTCTTTCCAACACACCGGCCGTTACCTCCACATGGTGGTTCAGCCGGCGCTCGGCGGGAATGTCGAAGATTGATCCGCAGGCGCCGGCCTTCGGATCCCAGGCGCCGAAGACGAGCTGCGCGACGCGGGATTGTACGATGGCGCCGGCACACATGGCACAGGGCTCCAAGGTCACGTAGGGTGTGGTGACTGTGAGCCGCCGGATTCGTAACCGCTCCGCTGCTTCAAGGCAGTAGGCTCTTCCCTTGTGATGGAATGAAGGAAATGCGAGCAACGCTCCGATGAGGAAACGTAGCGAAGCAGAAATGATCTTCTCCGGCTGAAGTTGTGATTGGCCCTGTTGGGAAGTCCATGTATCCGTCCGGGCCGTGGCATGCAGAGTTTCCGTGTGCTGCAGGGCACGTTGTTAATGCTCTGCATTGACCGAGAGAAAGATGGTGGCATTGCCGCGGCTGAGTAAGAGCAGAACCGGAGAATGTGGACTCAGCTGGTTCGTGATTCGCTCAAAATCACGGACATCTTTCACCGGCTTGCGGTTGATTTCGCGAATGACGTCGCCTGCTCGTAATCCCGCCCGCTCTGCGTGACTGTCCGCTTCAATCTCTGTGACGACCACGCCTGATCGTACGTTCGACCGTCCAAATCGTTGCGATTGATCGGTCACATTCTCGACCGTGATCCCCGTGAGGACATGCTCGCCTTTGCCTCGCCCATCGTCCCGTCGACTGATTTTCGTGCGCTCAATGGGCAGCTCGCCGATGGTTATGGTGACGTCATGGGGCTTCTTGTCTCGGAGAAGCGATAACGTCACCGTCGTGCCGGGCGCAGTCTCGGCCACCAACGCCCGCAACTGACCGGGATCGCGGATGGTCGTCCCGTGATAGTTCGTAATAATGTCTCCGCGCTCGAGGTTGGCGTTGGCGGCCGGGCTGTTCTCCGTCACGTCGGCGATCAACGCGCCTTTGGTATCTGTGACTCCGAACTCTTTGGCGAGATCTTGGGTGATCTCTTGGATAGAGACTCCGATCCATCCCCTCACGACCTTACCGTGCTTGATCAAGCTCTCCATGACGCTCTTAGCCATGTTGCTCGGAATGGCGAATCCGATGCCCATGTAGCCGCCGCTTTGCGTAAAAATTGCCGTATTGATGCCGATCAGCTCACCTCTGAGATTGACGAGCGCGCCGCCGGAGTTGCCCGGGTTGATGGCCGCATCAGTCTGGATAAAGTCTTCGTAATCCACGATCCCCATATTCGCCCGGCCGACCGCGCTGATGATGCCCATTGTCACTGTCTGGCTCAGCCCGAACGGGTTGCCTATAGCGAGGACCATTTCTCCGACCTCTAATCGTCTCGCATCTCCCCAGGGCAGTACGGAGAGGTTCGACGCGTCGATCTTGATCACGGCCACATCGGTCTTGGGATCTGTGCCGATAACCTT
>MSXM01000019.1:13357-22290 GCA_002083565.1 Nitrospira sp. ST-bin4
GGCCTTGAAATTCTTCGCCGAAGAAACGGCGGAAGAACGGGTCATCGAAAAAGGGGAGTGGACCTTGTTCGCCACGACGCGCGCTCTTCTTGACGGAGGAAATATTGATGACGGCAGCTTTCGCCTGCCTGGCTACGGCGACGAACGGTTGTGCGGAGACGCTCATGTCTCCCGCCGGTTGAGGGCCCTGTTGTGCGGACGCCGCCATCGTTTCCTGGACCGCGACGTCAGATGGCGGCGAACAGGTGACCAGACCTACGACGAACAGGAGCAATCCGCATACAAACGGAAGCTTGAAACGCGATCGGATCAATTTAGAAGATCGGTTCATGCCAACACCTGTACGAAGTGATGCGATGCTAGGTCTTCCGCACGTTTAGCCTGCTCCGCGGCACTGCCTCAGCGGCGGTCAGGGCCGGTCGACTCTCTGTCCTGGAACTCGCAGGCCTCTACGCCAGGGTTGAGCGTCCTTGTCCCGCCGAATGAATGAATCCGTCATATATCCACAGTGAAGCACCCGTCATTTTCCCACCCTCCGGTTGCGGCTTTTCCGCCGGAGAAGGATCCCTCGATGGTGAATCCTCCACAGGGGGCACATTCTGGAATATCGTCCCTCCCCCTCGAATGCTCTGAGGGGGGGGCCGTGTTGCGAGTAGTATGGTCTTCGAGACTTCTGTTAACCGATCTTGATCGGCACATGCTGACGGATAAAGGTGATGATCGGTTCGACATCTGACTCTGAGTAATAGTGCTTTCGCACTCCTTCCTCGAACACGTTCAATGCGTTACGCACGAGTTGTTGTGCCAACGCACTATCTCCGGCCTCCTGAGCTCTGGCTGCCTCATCCAACTTTCGAAGCACGGATGCCTGGGGAGTCCGCGGATCGCTGGCATACACATTCCGGTAATCCTTCTTGAGAAGTTCCTGCTCAATGTCCTTGACCCACGATGCCGCGTAGGCGTCTGCGCCGGAGATCCAGCCCGCTGCTTCTAATGATGATGGCATCAGCGCTATCCCGCCGATCACAAGGGACAGCGCGCACAAAACAGCTGTAACTCTCATGTGTCCCTCCTTGGGTTAAGGGTTTGGGTTGAGTTCTATAGACGGACAAGCCGCCGTACGGTTCCATTGTCCAATGGGCCTATGACGATTCCGCCTGCGGGAGTACGAATAATTCTTCGTGTAAACAAGTCAAGGCCCTTTCTGGACCTCAAGCCGCAGGGTCCACAGAGTTCAGGCTCTTGACCACAATGAAACAGGAATTATTTCTCAATGAGCCACGTACGCCGTTGGCTCGCTATGTCATGAGCACATGAGTCGCTGACCTAACGGAGAAGGATCACTCACGGTTCATGTGCAGGGGGGAGAGGCGTCTGCGAGAAACCTAAAACGTCAGAAAGGAGGCTCTCTATGAAGCTGGCACGTTGGAACCCGTTGCGTGAGTTAGAGGAGATATCCGATCGACTTAACCGTGTCTTTCCTCGCCAGAATGTCCGCGAATCAAACGGGAGGGAGATGATGACCGTCGCGGATTGGACCCCACCCGTGGATATCAGCGAAACCGATGAAGCTTTTCACATTGCGGCAGAACTCCCTGAGGTCAAGAAGAATGATGTAAAGGTGATTTTGGAGAATGGCGTTCTCACCCTGCAGGGCGAACGGAGGCTGGAACCGGAGCAAGAAAATCATAAGATTCATCGGGTAGAGCGGTTATATGGGCAGTTTGTCCGAAGCTTCACTCTTTCCGATGTGGTCGATGACACGAAGGTGAAGGCTGAGTTCAAGGACGGTGTACTACATCTCCATCTGCCGAAATCAGAGAAGACCAAACCTAGGACCATCGAAGTGAAAGTGGCGTAACAGCGGTCATCCCATCCCGGCATCGCGATGCCGATGTGAACGGCCCGTTTCTTAGCAGGGACGGGCCGTTCTGTCTCCCGCACCTGATGCCCCTTGGCTATGTCTGCCCCGGTATTATTGAAAAGCCATTGAACCGCTGGACTGGATGGACTTGGTGAAGGGCCCGCTGCCTAGCCAGCTGTCATAGCAGTCTTCAGCCCCGGTCCTTCACGCAGCCTTCCTTCCCTGCTTCACTGAAGCCAAATTAACTCGGTATATCCCAAAGAGAGGGCAGGGAGGTGAGCGGAAATGGGTAAGGGGTCAGATAACGGCCTGTTAATCCTACTAGGAACATTTCATGTCGGAGTCATTGTGCTCACCCTGCGTGCCAGGTTCATGTCCTATGATCCGGTCTACGCTTCAGCCTGAGGATCCTCTCCTGCAAGTGATCACGAAGGCGCATGGCCATGGCACGACGCCTTGCACGATCCAACGAGCACCATCGGAGCGGCCGGGCAAAGGTGATGGTAGGGGGCGGAACATTACGTAGTACCGCAGGATGCCGGAACTCATAGCCTTCGACCGTCTGCCGAAGTGTTGGATCAGGATAACGCCCGCACCAAGCAGTCGCCTTTCGTCCTTCTGCGGATTGTCGATTTGAGAGGAGCCAATCCATGACCGCTGTCTTGCCCCTTCTTGTAAAGCTGTGAAGACATCCCCCGATGCCGGCCAGCATCGATTTATCTCGTGCCATGCCGTGATACGATGCAGAGTAACAACAGGGAGAAGAAAATCAAGGTGGGAACTGGCGGGGATTCTCCGGGGTCCTCTTGAACGGTTTGACACTTGTGCTCTCTCCCGCGCTTCCCCCCTCCCCTTGACTCATCAAATTCTTGAGTTACTCATCTACGCGCAGTAGACAGGCTGGACTGGATGGACGTTGGTGAAGGGCTCACTGTCTAGCCAGCTGTCATAGCGGTGTATGACCCGGCCCTTCACGCAGTCCTCCGGCTCCGGCTCAAATTTCCATAACAATTTTCCAACACTCACAAGGAGGGGATTGCTATGACTTAGAAAGGCCAATTACCGGTGTTTTGGTGTTGCTGAGGTAATGAATCAGAGAGGAAACGATGATGAGGTTTGGACAAAGTAGAACACAAAAGTCTTGGAGCGGTGTGACCATTCCTCGTGGCCATGCATGCGGTGATCGCGATGAATGGGAAGAGCCTTCCACACGGAATGTCTCTGTTGCAAGCCGCATCGTAAGGAAAGGAGGAATTGCCATGCAAAACAAATCCGGTGTCCTGCGTATCATCTTTATGGTCGGCCTGTTATTGGGAAGCTTGGCTGTCCCTGGAATTGCCGCCCAGGATGTGGCAAGGGAAGCCGCGTTGCCACGCGCATTTCAAGGCGCCAGTCTGGGGATGCCCCTGTCTGATTTCGCAGCGGTTGTCCCTGAAGCAAAGCGTGTTTCACTCGCAAGGCGCGATCAGACACAACGTACGGTGGTGGTTCCATCAAAAGATCGCTCCCTCCAGCGTGTCGAATATCGTTTTTCCGATGATCAGCTCCGAGAGCTGGTCATCCATTACAACCCTAGCGAAGTGCCAGGGGGGTACCAACGACTGCTCGAAAGATTACGAGAGTCCTATGGGAAGCCCATTGCGGAGAATCTGCAAGAATATGATTCGGGGCCTGATGTCGTCCTGGTGAAGAAAACAGTCTGGAAGGATCATGCCACGATGGCTAGTTTGACGGAGTCTCGCAAGATTTTTGACGACAGACGTGAGCTGATCCTGACGATTACAGACCGTAATCTTCAACAGGCCTTCGAGGAGGATCAAGAGCATCGCCGTCGGCAGCGGGAGCTGAGCATTCCCGTTCCAACATCTGATCATGTGATTCAAAACAGGCAAGCGGCGATGTCTCGTTCAGAGAGTATGCGTGACGGTCATGCAGGTGGATAGACGGCATCGATGTAGTCGGACGGACACGACCGAAGATGATGAACGGTTGGACATCGTAGCTGTAAGGCCGTGAAAGGAGGTGGCTAACCATGAAATATTTGCGCTGGGTTCTAGCGATTATCGCGACATGGCTCATCGTGGCGCCTTTCATGGTCGCGATGCGAATCGTGTGACGACTATATTTCAGTAGCCGGTTAACTCAAGGGCTTGGCCGGGTTCCAGGCCAAGCCCTTGAGTGATTTCCCGGAGGACCAAGGCACTGAGATCAGCGGTGACAGTGGCCACTACAACATTCCGAACCCGTGCCAGTGCCGTGGGTTAATGGATGGGTTTGGTGCGGCTCATTTCCGTAGGTGGTGTTTCACGTCTGAGTTGCTGGAAAAACTCCTGGAGGAGTGCCTGACTCTCCTGTTCAAGGAGACCGCCCAGCACTTCAACCCGATGGTTCAGCCGGCGCTCGGCGGGAATGTCGAAGATTGATCCGCAGGCGCCGGCCTTCGGATCCCAGGCGCCGAAGACGAGCCGCGCGATGCGGGATTGTACGACGGCGCCGGCACACATGGCACAGGGCTCCAAGGTCACGTAGAGCGTGGCTTCAGACAGACGCCAACTGCGCAATAGCTGAGCCGCCTGCCGGATGACGATCAGTTCCGCATGACCCGTCGGATCTTGCGTGGTTTCCCGGTTGTTGTGCGCAGAGGCCAGCACCTGCCCCTCATGTACGAGGACTGCGGCGATCGGCACTTCGCCGACTGCCGGCGCCAGCGCCGCCTGCTGAAGGGCCATCTGCATGAAATGGAGATCGCGATCGTACGGCTGCTGCATGTGGTTTGGATCGTACGGAATTAGTGTCTTCGCCGGGGATGCTAACATATAGACGAGCCAGGCTGGAACAGCTCTGCGTCATGCATTCCGCGCGGGCTAGGGCAATTGACTGGAAAGGTAGACCGGGCCTGAAAGTTCGGAACGTCCGCCGACCGGTTCCAGGCTGACGATAAATTGCTTGGCATTTTTGAAGTTGGGCAGGGGCGTGACAAACAAGTGGGAGGTGTCTCCGTTGTTCACACAGAACAGGCCGACGCTCACAGGCTTTTCGTATACGGCCCACACTTGATACGTCGCCCCATCCGGGCAGGCGGGGAGATTGACCGCATAGAGCCAGGCTTTCTTCGTTCGGGCATCAAACAGGAGCATACCCGCTGCCGGCTTCGCCATCGTTGTGCCGGCCATGGGGATCGCTTTCACGTCCGGAGTGCGCAGCAAGAGACCCAGTTCGTCCTGCGGCGCCCGCAGCGGCGGCCCGCCTCGCAGGGCGAGTTGTGCCTGAGCATCGTCCAATTCAGCCTCACGCTGGATCAGTTGGTCTTTCAGGGCTGCCACGTCAGACGTTCGGCGTTGGATGTCTTCCCGCGACGCGGTCAGAGATCGATCGCGCTCAGCAAGGGCGGATCTGGTTCTGTCTAACTCAGTTTGCAATTGAGCCAGTTTTGTCGTGTCCTCGGCGATTCGAGTATAGGAATCCCATGCGAAGTAGCCGCCGCCGGCAAGGAGGGCAAGGAGGACAACCCCTGTCACCCAGGTAAACAACGAGGCTGGAGACGGCTCATCCGGTGGAAAGAGATGATTCATCCATTCGCCTGGCTCGAGGCTTGGCTTGTTCGGTGGTTGAGTGACGGATTCCGCAGCAGCGGCCGGTGTTCGTGCCGCCATAATCTTGGCCTTGATGGCGCGGGGTGGCTGTGTGAGGGTGAGACTGAACGGGAGAAGAACGGCCACCGACTGATGTTCTTTCAGGGAGGCGTGGCAGGCGAGACATCCGGAGAGCAAATGCGCCTCAAGCACTTGCCGTTCGGTCCGTTCCAAGGCTCCAACGGCATACAAGGGGACCGCATCTTCCAATTCTTCGTGTGTCATAACGAGCCGGCCCGGTCCCAATGGCAGCGCAGTGCCTCGCGTAGCCGGGACATGCCCAGTTTGATACGCGTCTTCACGGCATCCAGCGGCTCATTGAGCCGCGCGGCGATTTCCGCCCTGGACAATCCCTCATAGTAGGCCAGTTCGATGGCCTGCTGCTGAGGTCGCGGCAAGTCGGCCCATGCCCCGCTGACCAGGCTCCTGAGTTCTTGATCCGCGTGCGATTCAAATGGGCCGGAACTGCGGTCTGCGCCGGTCGGTGCCAACGAGCTTGTGTGCAGTTCACCGGCTTGGTGACGGGGACGAGCGCCGGGCATGCGCAATCGGTCTATGGCACGACTGTGTGTCAGGGTGATGAGCCACGCGATCGGCGTGCCTCGCCCGACGTCGTAGCGCACCACCTTTCTCCAGATTTCGAGATAGACCTCTTGCAGAAGTTCTGCGGCGTCCTCACGGCTGCCCAGAATCCGTAAGGCCATGCTGTATAGCAATGTGCTGGATTGGTCGTAGAGCTGGCTGAAGGCCTGGTGGTCCCCCTTCGCCACGCGGGCCATCAGTTTGGGGTCAATGGTCGATGCCGCGAGCTGTGCCTGTTGTAATGGACTATCCATAGATGTGGTCTGTTCGACGCGAACATCAGAGTCTGTCAACGACAAGAACTATATACCTACCGGATGGATCGGGCAAAAGGATATGTGAAATACGAATGGACGCCCGGTCGCTGAGTTTCAGAAAAACCGTGCTAAGTGGGAAGCCGCTTCTTCCGCTCCTGTTGCGGCTGCCGGCGTTGCCGGTATTGGAAGATCGAATGCCGATTGGATTGCAGGTGCCCATCGCCCGCTGACAAAATCCTCTTTGGTCAGTTCCACTCCGCGTCCATGGCGATGGAGATAGTCTACAAGCGGCTGTTCATCGACAAAGTTGTATCGACGGACATAGACGAGCGGTATGCCAAGTGCGACGGCTTCAACGAGGGTGCCATACCCCGGTTTGGTCAGAATAATATCGACGGATGCCAGCAGCGTCTTAAATGAGAGCGGCAGAGACTGAGTAGAGATGACGCGAGTGCTGTCCGAAGGAATGGGTCCGTCGAAGAGGAAGCGATAGCCGGTCAGCGGTTCAAGCTGCGCAAAAGGAAGTGAATCCTGAGGTATCCCGCCGAATCCCACGAGCACGGTCCGTTCCCCCGGAGCAAGGTGCAACAGCGCAGCAAGCTGTTCCCGGGCTGAGGCTACCGGCTCGGCGATAGGTCCGATGTCGATGAGAGACGTAAAGAGTTCCATCTTCGGAGCAGGCGTGATCCGGAGCGCGAGATCAGCCTTGGCATAGGCCTGTCGAATTGATTGGAGCAGTGTCCATCCGGCGATGTCAGGTGGTGCCGGATATTCTGCCAGAACCAGATCCCAGGTGAAACTGACAAGGGCGACGGTGGGACAAGCGGCCTGCGCGCCGGCTGCCACGGCCAGGTACGGCGTGTCAGCCAGGATCATGTCCGGATGGACGGCGCGCATCGCCTCGACCTCCGCGCGCATCCGGTCGTCCCAGGTGAGGTGAAACCGGTTGTGTTCGCGCCAGGTGGCGTCCACATCGATCGTCAGCGGGCCGTTCTGAATGCAACCGATATCCTGTTGGACCGCGCTCAACTCCCAAGGAACCGTCAGGCGGTGTTCGAAGAACGAGGCAGGGACCATTGTTCGCAGAAGCACGCGGAGATTGGGAACGAGCCGGCCCAGGGCATTAAGCACAGGCACCACTTGCGCAGCGTGACCGAATCCGTGTGCTGAGATCGCAGCCCAGAGGAGCGGCATCAGAAGAGAAGTAAAAAGGGAGCAAGAGACAAGGAGCAAGGGAAACAATGGCGAGGGAAAATCAGCGGGGAAGACACTTGTTCCTTGTACCTTGGCAAGGCTTTACCTGGCTCAACTGGAGGAATGATCCGATTCCATCGGGGCGATGTTGTACAACAATTCAAGATCGAATTCTTCGACCAATTCGTTGAATGCGCCGGTTCCCATATCGGAGCGCACTTCAGCCATCACGAGGTCAATGGCCGGGGCGGCGTGCTGTCCATATTGTGTGACGGCTGTTTCAATCCGTTTTCTGGCATCGTCGAGATTCACAGGCGACTCCTCTCTTGTACAGGGGTACTCATCCAAGGGTGAGCAACAACTGCTGCATCTCAGGTACCAGGTCCTTGCCGCCATTGGATCGTCCCGAGAGTGCGGCCGCAATGCCGGCGGCGAGAATGGGTTTCGCGTCGGCTGTCTTGCCTAATCCAATCAACGCACGGCCCAGAGCCAGATGGGATGCGACATGGGTCGGGTCCAATTGTGTGGCGACGGTGAGATGTTCGACGGCTTCCTCAACACTGCCGCCTTCCTGGAGGATCTTGTTGCCGAGGCCATACCGGCCGAGAAATCCTTTTGGGTGTTTGGCGACCATGAGGCGAAATGCAGCAATGTCCATGACGTGCGTCTCCGTTTGTATCGGCGCGGTACTATACCATTGAAACAGTCGGATCGGCCAGATGCCCGGCTGTCGTTCCGGTGAAATGGGTCCTGTGAAGGAGGGGAGGGACAGAGAGCGCGTTGTGTCACTGTCTGCGAAATGCGCTTCACCGTTCGACGGGCTCACCGTCCTGAGCATAGCCGAAGGACGAACGACGAGCGCCGAAGACCAGAATAGTCTGTCGGCGGTTTTGGTAGAAGGCTTCGTGAAAATGTGGGTTAGGGAGCTGGATGCTCCGAGACTTGAATGGCAGGAAGAGCTCCCTGGAGGGTTGCAGGCCGCCGTGCCTTCACGGTGACCGTGTGGATCGTCGAGGCCGGCAAGGGCGTCTTGCTCGCCATATACAAAGGAGTGTCCTGCACCAATTGATTCATCAGTGAGTTCAGGCAGGTTTCGATCACTTGTCCCTTCAGTTCATTGATCACGACGGGACTGGCGCCGAACAGATTGTAATGGGCTGTCCCGGATGATCGTGCTTCATAGTGCGTCACGTGCCCGTCCCAGCGCTCAAGTTCCAGATGCGCCTGCGCAGTGTAGTCGTAGTCCAGCTCGATGATCGGCGAGAGGAGGAACATGGAGGCGCCGATGACGATGCCCTTCAAGGCCGTGTGTCCTGAATGCGTGTCGATCGTTTCGTCGAATGTGACCCGGGCAGTGACCGCCTTGCCGTCGGGCAAAGCGGAGGCTCCTCCGAGAGGAACGAG
>MSXM01000020.1:0-26338 GCA_002083565.1 Nitrospira sp. ST-bin4
TCGAGATGGTCGTGTTTATCGCTATTCTCGTCGTTGGCTTTTGGTATGCGTGGATGAAAGGGGCCTTGGAGTGGGATTGAAGGGCGGTGGGGCTATCCTTCGTGCTGCCCACCGCGCACACAAGAACAATGCGGACGGGATTGATGGGCGGTGCTCCCATGGGCAAAGGGCGCGTCTCGGCGCGACCAGGGTTGGGCGGGTGAGAGACCTACGCGCAGAAAAGGACAGCCCTACCGCCCTTCTTGGAGAAGATAGAGCAGAACTATGAGTCTTCTGGAAAGACAATTCGACGCCAACGTCATTACGACGAACCTGGATGCCGTCGTGAACTGGGCTAGAAAATCAGCCCTGTGGCCGATGACCTTCGGGCTTGCCTGCTGCGCGATCGAGATGATCGCCAGCGTGTCCTCGCGCTACGACCTTGACCGGTTCGGAGCCGGTGTGTTTCGCGCGTCACCCCGGCAATCCGATCTCATGATCGTGGCTGGAACAGTCACACGTAAGATGGCGCCGGTGATCAGACGGATCTACGACCAAATGGCGGAGCCGCGCTACGTCATTTCGATGGGCTCGTGCGCAACATCAGGCAACCACTACAACAGTTATGCCGTCGTGCAGGGCGTCGACCAAATCGTGCCGGTCGACATTTACGTGCCAGGCTGTCCGCCACGGCCGGAAGCGTTGCTGGACGGGCTTTTGAAGCTGCAAGAAAAGATTCAGCGGGAGAAAGTGTTCGTAAAATAGCCTGCGATTCTCGCAGAGTAGCAATATGCAAACCCTAGCTGAAACATTGATGAAGCAGTTTCCCGGCTCGGTGCTGTCCGTCGACGTCGACACGGCGCGCGCAGAGGTGACCGCCCATGTGTCGGCGCCGAAAATCCTGGAGATTGCGCGCTACCTGCACGACGCACCCGATGCCTGCTTCGACCACATCACCGACATCTGCTCGGCGGATTATCCCGACAGCCGGGAACGGTTCGAGATCATCTACCAACTGCTGTCGCTGCCCCACAGCCGGCGCATTCGCCTGAAAGCGCGAGTACCGGAAGACAATCCGACCATCGATTCGGTCACGAGCGTGTGGCGGGGCGCCGAGTTTCTGGAGCGCGAAGTCTTCGACATGATGGGCATTCAGTTCACCGGCCATCCGGACCTGCGCCGTATCCTTCTGCCGGAGGACTTTGCGGAAGGGTACCCGCTACGGAAGGATTTCCCGACCGAAGGCCGCGGCTGGCGCAGCCAGTTCGACTTTATTCCACGACTCGATGAACCACCTGCCGAACAGGTCGGCGGCGAGTTCTCCGAGGAACAGAAAAAACCCTACCGATCGGAACCCCGCGCATCCGGATCGCGACGGCAGGAAGAGTTGCTGTTGAATCTAGGGCCGCAACATCCAAGTACGCACGGAGTGCTGCGCGTCGTACTCGAGCTGGACGGCGAACGGATCGTCAAAGCGACGCCGGATCTGGGCTACTTGCATCGCGGCGTCGAGAAACTGGCCGAGGGCCTGGCCTACATGCAGATCATTCCGCATACCGACCGGCTGGATTACGTGTGCGCCATGGCCAATAACTACGCCTATGTGCGCGCGGTCGAAAAACTCCTCTGCATCACCGTGCCAGAGCGCGCCGAATATATCCGGACCATCGTCGCCGAGATGCAGCGGATTCTCGGCCACCTTTTCTGGTTGGGGACCCAAACCCTGGATATCGGCGCCATGACCGTCTTCTTCTGGACGTTCCGCGAACGGGAAACCCTGCTCGACATGTTCGAGCAACTCTGCGGCGCCAGACTCACACTGAATTATTACCGGATCGGCGGTGTGGACAGCGACTTCACACCTGAACTCGTGCAGCGGCTCAAAACGTTCCTGGATACGTTCCCGCAAAAGGTCAGTGAGTACGACGGCCTGATCGCCTCCAACCGGATCTGGATCGGACGAACGAAACATATCGCGGTCATTTCCGGCGAAGATGCGATCAACTTCGGCTTGACCGGCCCGACGCTCCGCGGCTCCGGCGTGGCCTATGACGTCCGAAAAATGGAACCCTACGGCGTGTACCATAAAGTGGACTGGGAAGTGCCGGTCGGGAAAAACGGCGACACCTACGATCGCTACTGGGTCCGTATGGAAGAAATGCGCCAGAGCGCCCGCATCATTTCGCAATGCCTCGACCAGCTGCCGCAAGGACCGATTATCGCCGACGTGCCGCAATACATTCCGCCACCCAAGCAGAATGTCATGCGTGATATGGAGAGCTTGATTCACCACTTCATCATTTTCACACAAGGCTTCAAGCCGCCCAAAGCCGAGACGTATTGCGCCACTGAAGCGCCGAAGGGCGAATTGGGCTTCTTCATCATCAGCGACGGCAGCCAGCGTCCCTATCGCCTGAAGATTCGCTCGCCCTCCTTTGTCCATATGGGCGCGTTCGATCACATGGCGCGCGGCTACTTGATTTCTGACGTGATTACGATCTTCGGAACATACGATGTGGTCATGGGGGAGTGTGATAGATGAGACGCGCCGGCCAGGATGTTCCAGTGCTCGCTGCCCGCGCACAATCGGGTGAGGCGGAGTCTTGGCGACGCGGGGTGGGCGGGTATAAACAGCGTGCTCGGCCAATGCGCGCAGTTTGGAACATCCTGGCCATCACGCCTCGGTAAATGTGCGGAGGAAATGTGCTGAAAGAGAAATACCAAAAAGAAATTGACGAGATCATCTCCCGCTACCCGGTCAAGCGCTCGGCGCTGATTCCGCTCCTCTATCTGGCGCAGCAGGAACATGGCTATGTCACCGAGGCTGCCATGAAGGAAATCGCGCAGTTGCTGAAACTGACGCCGCCGCAAGTATACGAAACAGTTACGTTTTATACAGTGCTCAACCTGAAACCGGTCGGGAAATTCCACATGCAGGTGTGCAAGTCGCTCATGTGCGCTTTGGCAGGCTCGGACACTTTGCTCGGATGGATCAAGACGAAACTGGGCATCGCGCCCGGAGAGTCGACGCCTGACGGGCTCTTTACTCTCAGCGCGGTCGAATGCCTGGCATCCTGTGGAACCGCGCCGATGATGCAGATCAACGACGATTATTATGAACAGCTGACCGAAGCAAAAGTGGACAAGATTCTGGGGGATCTCAAGACCTCGGGAACCAGCGATTTGAAGAGCGGCCCCTACATGTGGCCTTTACCGGTGGATGCCGTACGGCATGAGGAGTAAGGCGATAGCGGCGTGACGGTCGCCCGGCGTTTCACGCTTAACACCTCAGGAACTAAGACGATGCCAAAGCACGAACTGATTCTGCTCAAGAATATGTCGCAGCCCGGGTATAGCGGCTCGCTGGCGGACTACGAGGCAACCGGCGGGTATCAGGCCCTGCGCGCGACGCTCGGGAAGACTGCTCCCGCGGATGTCACCACCGCAGTCCGAAAGTCAGGGCTGCGAGGCCGCGGCGGCGCCGGTTTTCCGACCGGTGTGAAATGGGGCTTTCTGCCGAAAGACTACCAGGGACCCCGCTATCTCTGCTGCAACGCCGATGAAAGCGAACCCGGAACATTCAAAGATCGCCAGCTGATGGAACGGGACCCGCATCAAATGTTGGAAGGCATCGTCCTGGCCTGCTATGCCATCGGCGCGGAATCTGCCTACATCTATATCCGAGGCGAAATGGTCCTGGGCTCGAAAATTTTGGAGCGGGCGATCGGCGAAGCGCGCGCCGCCGGTTATATCGGACACAACATTCTCGGCACGGGCACTCATGTCGACGTCTGGGTGCATCGCGGCGCAGGCGCCTATATCTGCGGCGAAGAGACGGCCCTCCTGGAATCGCTTGAAGGCAAACGGGGCCTTCCTCGCATCAAGCCCCCGTTTCCCGCCACACACGGCCTGTATAACAAACCCACTGTGGTGAACAACGTCGAGACACTCGCCAATCTGCCGCATATTCTCACGCGAGGCGCCGAATGGTTTGCGGCGATCGGCTCGCCGCCGAAGAGCACCGGCACCAGAGTCTTTTGCGTCAGCGGCCATGTCAAGCGGCCCGGCAATTACGAAGTCCCGATGGGAGTGACGTTCCGTGAGCTGGTCTACGAACATGCCGGCGGCATGCGCTCGAATAAACCGATCAAGGCCTTCATCCCCGGCGGAGCGTCGGCACCGTTTCTGACGCCGGATCATCTCGACGTCAAGCTGGACTTTGAATCGGTAGCGGCGGCAGGGTCGATGCTGGGCTCCGGAGGCGTGACCGTGATGGAAGAAGGAACGAGTATGGTCTGGGCAGCACTCAGGCTGATGGAATTTTTCTACCATGAGTCCTGCGGAAAGTGCAGCCCATGCCGGGAAGGCAGTTCCTGGCTCGTGCAAACGATGCGCCGCATCATGGCCAAACGAGGACGGATGGAAGACCTTGAAACCTTGTTGGATCTATGTAAAAACATCGCCGGCCGTACCGTCTGTGCCTTTGGCGACGCAGAGGTCGCCCCGATTCAGAGTACCTTGAAATATTGGCGGGACGAATACGTGTCCCTGATCCGCGAAGCAGAAGCGGCCGACCTCATCATGCCGGAAGCAGCAGGAGTACGACATTAAACGCGAATCGTCATCCGCCGGCATGGTGCGTGTAACGGTTCACGGCTAACGAACGACGACGACGATGCCTGACGCCACAAAAACAACCGTACGCCTTACCATCGACGGAACGCCGATCAGCGTTCCCAAGGGAACGCTCGTGATCGAAGCGGCCCGGCGTATCGGCGTCATGATTCCGCATTTTTGTTATCACCCGAAACTAAAGCCGGACGCCAATTGCCGCATGTGCCTCGTGGAAATCGAGAAGATGCCCAAACTTCAAACCGCGTGCAGCACCCTGGCCGATGAGGGGATGAGCGTGCGGACGGCCACCACCGTGGTCAACGACGCCCATAAATCCGTGCTCGAGTTCATTCTGGCCAATCACCCGCTCGACTGCCCCGTCTGCGACCAGGGTGGCCGGTGCGACCTCCAGGATTTCTCCCATCAATATACGCCGACCACCAGCCGATTCGTGGAGACCAAGCGCATTTTCCAAAAGGACTACTTCAGCCCGCTCATCGAGACACAGATGAACCGCTGCGTCCAGTGCCTGCGCTGCGTCCGCTACTGCGACGAAGTGATGGATGTGAAGGCGCTGGCCCCGGCCGGGCGCGGCACCATGACCGAGATTAAACACTTCGGGCCGCACCCTCTCAATTGCGAGTTTTGCGGCGGCTGCGTCCAGATCTGCCCGGTCGGTGCGATCACCAGCCGGCTCTCGATGTACGAATACCGGCCCTGGATGCTCAAACGGGCGGACACGATCTGCGGCTACTGCGGAGACGGGTGCCAGATCACCGTCCAAACGAAGGGGCAGGAGCTGATTGAAGTCAATTCTGCGCACGGCGCCGGACGCAACAACGGCGATCTCTGCGCCCGCGGATTTTTCGGATTCCATGCGGCCAAGCACCCGGAACGGCTCACCCATCCGCTCATCCGCCGTAACGGCGTCCTCGTACAGACCACGTGGGAAGAAGCCCTGGAATTCGTGGCGGACCAGGCCGGGAAAATCCACGCCGCCCATGGCGGACAGAGCTTCGGCGGGCTGATTTCAGGCCGATGTACCAACGAGGAACTGTATCTCTTCCAAAAGTTTATGCGGGTGGTGATCGGCACAAACGACATCGACAGCAGCGCGCGCTACGGCCACCTGAACGGGATCCAGGCCATGCGGCGAATCCAAGGCACGCATCGCTGGACGGTCAGCTTCGAGGACATTACATCCGCCGATGTCTTGCTGCTGGTCGGCACGAACATTACGGAATGCAACCCCATCACCGGCCTCAAAGTGAAAGAAGCGGTGAAGAAGCGGGGCGCTACGCTGGTTACGATCGAAGCGTTGGAGCCATCCATCGAACCGATCAGCAACATCGCCAATCTATCCCTCCATCACTTCTGCGCCCCGGCCCCGCGTATGGGGAACGCCGTGCTCGGTCTCTTGAAGGCCCTCGTTGAGCAGAACCTGGTGCATCCGGATTTGGCGCAACAGCATCCGGCATACGTACGCGCCGTCACAGAAATGCTGGGACGGATCTCTTGGCAGGACATTCAGGCTGCGACCGGCAGGGACGCCGCCGCGTTTGCCGATGCGGCGAAGGTCCTGGCGGCGGGACGGCGGGTGATCGTGTTGGCGGGCCAAGGCTTGTTGCGAAGCGCAGGCGGCCATCACGGATCGCTCAACCTGCTCGACCTGCTCCTGCTCATCGGGAAACTGGATCAGCCTGGATGCGGCTTCGCACCGCTCTCAGAGGAAAACAATGACCAGGGCGCTGTCGAGATGGGGGCGGCTCCGGAGTTCTTGCCGGGTCCGTTCGACATGACTGATCGGGAAGGCTGCAACCGTGTCGCGGCGCTGTGGAAGACCGCACTCCCTCCGCACAGCGGCGCCTCCCTGGTTGACATTCTGCATCGGGCCGAAACCGGAGCCGTGAAAGCGATGTTTATCGTCGGGGAAAATCCCGTCGGAAGCCTCCCAACTCAGATGCGCGCGGAAGAATCCCTGCGCAAGCTCGATCTGTTGGTCTGCCAGGAACTATTTCTGACGGAAACCGCAGCCCTTGCCCATGTCGTATTGCCGGCCGCTTCTTCAATGGAAAAAAGCGGAACCTTTACCAACACGGAGGGCCACGTCCAAACCGTCCGCCCTGCGATTGAACCGGTCGGAGAAAGCCGCCCGGACTGGGAAGTATTCGTCGCCCTCTCATTCCTGATGGGGACACCGCTGGAATATGCAGAAAGCAGGGACATCCTCAAAGAAATCAGGAGCCTGATTCCCGGTTACGGATCGCTCGGTCCGGCCCCCCTGCCGACGAAAGTCGACCATACGGTCATCAACCGCTACCTGACCGACGGGCATCAGTACGATCTGGCCGCACGGTATACACTCGGCATTGCAGCAGCTCAACCCGATGGAATCGTGCAGCTGGAATTGGTGCAGAGTTTGTTCCACTCGGGGAAATTATCCACCAGATCCAGGGGACTGATGGAAGTGGAAGGCGGCGGTGCGCTGAGAATCAATCCACAGGATGCGGCGCGCTTCGCACTGAAAGACGGAGATCGTGTCCGCCTCTCCAACATACAGGGAGAAATGACCACGACCATCACCATCCGGGAACGGGTCCCCCGAGGCTCCGCCTGGTTCCCCGATCACTTCAGCCAGACAGCCGCGCATCTGTTCGGCTGCATACTCGATCCCGTTACCCGGACACCGTCCATCCGGACGACGTCCGTCTCGATGATGAAGGTGGCATGATGACATCACCGTTCGATCTCTGCTGTTATCCAGGAGTCTTATCGTGACAGAACTAGGGTTGCGCCTCGCCGTGTCCTTTACTCAGATCGCCGCGGTCACCTGTATCGTGATCGTGACGGTGCTCCTCCTCACCCTCGCCGAACGGAAGGTGCTGGGATGGATGCAAGACCGCATGGGCCCGATGGAAGTCGGCCCCTACGGCATTCTCCAGCCGTTTGCAGATGCCATTAAACTGTTCTTCAAGGAAGACATTGTCCCGGCAGGCGCCAACAAGTTTCTGTTCACCATGGCGCCGATTCTGGCCCTGATTCCCGCCCTCATCGGGTTTGCCGTGATTCCCTGGGGCCCGAACCAGTCCCTCGAGATCGGCAGCTTCTCCATAAAACCGTTCATCATCAGCGATATCAATATCGGCATTCTCTATATTTTGGCCTTTGCCTCCATCGGCGCCTACGGCATCATTCTGGGCGGATGGTCGTCCAACAGCAAATACTCCCTGCTCGGAGGGTTGCGATCGGCGGCGCAAGTCATCAGTTACGAACTCAATGTCGGACTCTCTATCGTCGGTGTCCTGATCATGGCGGGTTCGCTGAGCCTGGTGCAAATCACAGACGCGCAGTCGGGGTGGTTCTGGAATTGGTATGTCTTCGCCTTCCCGGCCCCGCAAATTTTTGCCCTTGTCGTCTACGTGATTTCCGCGGTGGCGGAAACTAACCGCGTCCCGTTCGACCTGCCGGAAGCGGAAAGCGAACTGGTCGCCGGATTCTTCACCGAGTACAGCGGCCTCCGGTTCGCATTCTTCTATCTTGCTGAATACGCGAACATGGTGCTGGTATCCTGTGTGGCCGCCGCCATGTTCCTCGGCGGCTGGAACGCGCCATACCCCGGCACGCTCATCGGCTATCTCGGCCTGCCCGGGTTTGCCTGGGTTGAAAACACGATGTGGTTTGCGGTCAAAACGTACTCGTTCCTGTTCCTCTTTTTCTGGCTCCGCGCCACATTGCCGAGACTGCGGTACGATCAATTGATGCGATTCGGCTGGAAGGTCATGCTGCCCATCGCCCTGGCGAACATCGTGGTAACGGCGCTTGCGGTATTTTTCCACCAACAGATGAAGTAACGCGCGAGACCGCTTATGACACCTCCGACAACAACCAGACGCACGGACCTGATGGAATGGTTCAAGACCATCACGTTCTACGAGATTCTCGTCGGCATGAAGTCGACGCTCTCGCACCTGCTCCATTACAAGCCGGTGACATTGCAATACCCCCACGAGAAACGCACATTGCCGGACAACTATCGCGGCATGCTTGCCCTGCTGCGGTACGACGATGGAACGGAAAAATGCGTCGGCTGCGACCTGTGCGAAGCCGCCTGTCCCTCACGCGTCATCCGCGTGGTCAGCGCCGAAGTACCAGGCGAACCGACGAAGCGCTATTCCAAGGAATATTACATGGACATGACCCGCTGCCTGTTCTGCGGCATGTGCGTGGACGCCTGTCCCGTCGATGCGCTCGGCATGACGCGGGAGTTCGAATGGGCGGTCTACGACAAACGGCAGCTTCACTTGAACAAAGAACAGCTCCTCGCAATCGGCGACCGCTCATATCCGATCCGCGAGAAGCGTCTGGAGCTGCAGCATCCGAACACGGCCTTCTTCAACGTCGCATTCAAGCACATACCGCAAAAACCGGAATGATGAGCAGAATTGACTATCGACTGACCGGCCGGCGCAGCCGAGTCGCGCCGGTGATGTTACGCTCCTGTTGACAGCGAGGACCCTATCGTGGCGCAGTTGTTTTTTGGATATTTTGCCGGAGTGATCGCGTTGACCGCGGTGCTCGTCGTAGCGCTCAGAAACCCCGTCTATAGCGCGCTGGCTCTTTTGGTCTTGTTTTTCCATGTAGCCGGGCTGTACGTCACGCTCCACGCCGAGTTCCTCGCTGCCGTCCAGCTCATCGTGTATGCCGGCGCCATTTTGGTGCTGTATCTGTTCGTCGTCATGCTGCTGAACCTCAAACAGGACGACCGTTACCACCACCAATGGCGGGTTGCCGCATTCGTCTGCGTCCCCTTGCTGCTGGAATTCCTGGTGCTGCTTGCCGGAAACGGCGTGGCTCCGCAACCGAGCCCGCTCACGGCCGAACAGACAGCCGCGGCGAGCGACAATACGATGGCCATCGGGACGACGCTGTTCACGACCTATCTCTTTCCCTTCGAGGTCGCCTCCCTGATTCTTCTCGTGGCGATGATCGGCGCCATCATCCTCGCCAAGCGGGACATCGGCGAAGGCGGTCAAACGTGAGCCGCCACACGTTCGACAAATCCCCACGGGGCATACGGCTGACCGCGTTCAGTTGTCCGCCGCGTTTCACGAGGCTGCCATGACCATTCCCATTTCGTACTACCTCATCCTCAGCGCAATCGTCTTTTTGACGGGTGTGGTCGGGGTACTGATTCGGCGCAATATTATCGCTATTCTTCTGTCGATCGAGCTGATGCTGAATGCGACGAATATCAACTTCGTGGCATTTTCAGAATACCTACAAGACATGGGCGGACAGGTGTTCGTATTTTTTGCCCTGACCGTGGCGGCCGCCGAAGTCGCGGTCGGGCTGGCCATCATCATTGCCCTGCATCGCGCCAAAGACAGCATCAATATCGAAGAGTTCAATTTGCTGAAATGGTAACAAACTCGCAGATGGCTTATCGCGTATGGCGAACGGCACGGACAGGAGTCCGATGCTCGCGCTCTCAGATCACAGCTCTCAGCTGCTAGAATTATGCTTTACACGCTCATCCCATTTCTTCCGCTGACAGCTTTTCTGGTGCTGGGCCTCGGCGGAACGCGCATCAAGGAACAGGCTCACCTGGTCGCCGTGCCAGCCGTCCTATTGTCATGCCTGTTATCCATCAGCGCATTTACCGAGGTGGCCTCCGGATCCGTCATCTCCGTTCCGCTCTACACCTGGCTCACATCCGGCAGTCTGGACGTGCATATCGGCCTCTATATCGATCGGCTCACCGCAGTCATGCTTCTGCTCGTCACCATTGTGAGTTCGCTGGTGCACATTTATACAATCGGCTACATGCACGGCGAGCCGGGCTATGCCCGCTTCTTCAGCTATATCGCGCTGTTTACCTTTTCGATGTTGATGCTGGTGCTGGCCGACAATCTGCTTCAGCTGTTCGTCTTCTGGGAAGCTGTCGGCCTCTGCTCCTATTTGCTGATCGGACATTGGTACGAACGCGCGTCGGCCTGCTCGGCGGCGACCAAAGCCTTTCTTGTCAATCGCGTCGGCGACTTCGGCTTTCTGCTGGGCCTCCTGCTGGTCTGGTACAGCTTCGGCTCGCTGAATTATCACGACATTTTCCCGGCCGCGCATGAGGCCGCCAACCAGACGATCAACCTCTTGAGCCCTCTGGGTGGGATCTGGGAGGTGTCGCTGTTCACCCTCATCGGCCTTCTCCTGTTCACAGGAGCGATCGGCAAATCGGCGCAAGTCCCGTTGCATGTCTGGTTGCCCGATGCCATGGAAGGCCCCACTCCCATTTCGGCCCTCATCCATGCGGCCACAATGGTGACTGCCGGTGTGTTCATGGTCGCGCGTCTCGCGCCGTTGTATAACCTGTCCTCGGTGGCCATGCAGGTCGTCGCCCTGGTCGGCGCCGCGACAATGGTCGTGGGTGCAACGATCGCGTTGACTCAGACGGACATCAAGCGGGTGGTGGCCTACTCGACGGTCAGCCAGCTCGGCTATATGGTCATGGCCTGCGGTCTCGGGGCCTATGCGTCCGGCATGTACCACTTGCTGACCCACGGCGCGTTCAAAGCCCTGCTGTTCCTGGGCTGCGGCTCCGTCATCGTGGCGCTGCACCATGAACAGGACATCCGACGCATGGGTGGGCTCAAGGACAAATTGCCGGTCACCTACGGGACATTCGTCATCGGATCGCTCGCCTTGGCGGGCTTCCCTCTCACCGCAGGCTTCTTCAGCAAGGATGCTGTCCTGGTGGCCGCTTGGCTGTCAGGGCCGCTGGGGCAAGCGCTCGCGGTGTTAGGACTGCTCACAGCGCTCATGACGGCCTTCTACAGCTTCCGGCTGGTTTTCGTGACATTTTGGGGACCGTCGCACGTCGATCCGCACCATGCGGATCATATTCATGAACCTTCACGGACAATCACCGTGCCGCTTCTAATCCTGGCTGCCCTCAGCATTCTGACCGGGTACCTCGGCATTCCGTCATTCCTTGAGCCGGTCTTTTCGACGGGGGGCGAACATACAGGGGAACATGGCGCGGCAGGCCTGGGCATCATGATTGCGGCGACCGTGATGGGGCTTGCGGGCATCGCCGGAGCGTACTACGTCTACGTATTGAATCCGGATCTGCCGGATCGGCTCGCCCAGCAGTGGGAGAGTCTATACAAAGGCTCGTTGAACAAGTGGTACGTCGATGAAGCGTACGACCGCGCCTTCGTCAAGCCGACCATGATGGCGGCCTCTGAATTATGGAAACGCGTCGATGTCGAAGTGATCGACGGCGCCGTCAACGGCGTCGCCCGCGGCGTCGCCTGGAGCGGATGGCTGCTCCGGCTGGTCCAAAGCGGACAGACGCAGCATTACGCATTGGCAATGGCAGGCGGCATCGTCGTCCTTGTCACGATGCTCATCCTGTTTTAGGAGGCCGTCACTGGTCGTTGGGCCATGGGAAAACCGACCGCTTGGCCTCCGGCGAATGACAATTAACGAATGACACATTCCTTTCCCTGGCTCACCCTGCTCATCGTCCTTCCGCTTGCCGGAGCGGTAGCGCTGTGTTTTGCAAAGGAGACCAGCGTCCGGTTGATTGCACTCGGCATCACCGCCGCCGATCTCCTGCTATCACTCCCTCTCTGGTGGCTCTTCGACGCATCATCAGGCGGCATGCAATTCAATGAGACCGCTCTGTGGATCTCCACCCCGCCGATTCACTACCGGCTGGGTCTCGACGGCATCAGTTTACCGCTGGTCCTGATGACGACGATGCTGATGCCCCTTTGTGTGTTGATTTCCTGGCGTTCGATCGACCAACGGATCAGAAGTTTCATGGCCATGCTGCTGGTCATGGAAGGCGCGATGATCGGCGTCTTTGCCGCACTCGACTTCGTGCTGTTCTACGTGTTTTGGGAAGCGATGCTGATTCCCATGTATCTCCTGATCGGTGTGTGGGGTGGGCCAAATCGAATCTACGCCGCAGTGAAGTTTTTCTTGTACACCCTGGTCGGAAGCGTCCTGCTCCTCGTCGCAATTCTCGCGTTGTACTTCCAGAGCGGCCATACGTTCGACATCGTGCAATTGAGCCAGGCCGCCGTCCCGGCGTCATTGCAGTTCTGGCTCTTTCTCGCGTTCTTCGCCGCCTTCGCCGTAAAGGTTCCGATGTTCCCATTCCACACCTGGCTGCCTGATGCGCACGTGGAAGCGCCCACCGCCGGGAGCGTGATCCTCGCCAGCGTACTGCTCAAGATGGGAGGCTATGGATTCGTGCGGTTCAGCCTGCCGATGTTGCCCGATGCCTCGATGGCCTTCGCGCCGCTGATGATCACGCTGTCGATCGTCGCCATCATCTACGGCGCCTACATGGCGCTGGCCCAGGCCGACCTGAAAAAGCTCATCGCCTATTCGAGCGTCAGCCATATGGGATTCGTCACACTGGGCCTGTTCACGTTCAACATCCAGGGCATCGAAGGCGCCGTGATGCAGATGGTCAACCACGGCATCACCACCGGCGGCCTCTTCCTCTGCGTCGGGGTGATTTATGAACGCACCCACAGCCGCCAGATCGCCGACAATACAGGGTTGACCACACCGATGCCGCGCTATGCCACGCTCTTGGTTATCTTCGCCCTCTCCTCGCTTGGCCTGCCCGGCACCAACAGTTTCGTCGGCGAGTTCATGGTGCTCGCAGGCACGTTCATCTGGAGCAAGCTTGCGACAGCCCTGGCCTCGCTCGGGATTATTCTCGCGGCCGCCTATATGCTCTGGATGATCCAACGTGTGGCGTTCGGCCTCCCGTCTCCGCATATGCTGCCGGCGCTTCGCGACCTGGACCGCCGGGAGATGGCCACATTTATTCCGCTCGTTGTGCTGGTCTTTCTGATCGGGATCTTCCCGAATCCGATACTGACCCGCATGCACGCAAGCGTGAATCAGGTCCTTGCGCGCACATCAGTTCCTACTGCAGCGACAGCAATGCGCGCTGATGATCAGCTCTTGACCGCACCAACGGGCGGGGATTCTCCGGCCATGGAGACCCCCAGGCCATGACCTTCTCACCCGGAGATCTGTTCCTCATTCTGCCCGAGCTGCTGGTGATTACCGCCGCCTGTCTTGTGCTCGTACTCGATCCGGTGCTGTCATCATCCCAAAAAGACGGACTGGCCTGGTTGAGCCTCGGCACATTGGCCATCTGCATGGGTTTGATCGCCTCGCAGATGAACCATGCAGCATCGGCCTTCGGTGGGATCGTCATAATCGACGCCTATGCCTGTTTTTGGAGGCTGCTGCTCTGCTTCGTGGCCGGCCTGACCGTCCTTTTGTCCCATACCTACTTGCGGGAAGAGCGGCTGTATTTCGGCGAATACTACGGATTCGTGCTGCTCTCGCTCTCCGGCATGATGGTCATGGTATCGGCCGCCGATCTCCTGACGATCTATCTCGGCACGGAATTGATGTCGCTCTCGCTCTATGTCATGGCAGGACTTAAACGGTCTGCGCCCCGTTCACTGGAAGCCTCGGCAAAATACTTCGTGCTGGGCGCCTTCTCATCCGGCATTCTCCTGTACGGCATCTCCCTGCTCTACGGCGCCACCGGCAGCACCAGACTCCCCGCCATCGCCGCCGCCATCGCAGGCCGAAGCCTGGACGATCCGCTACTCTTGGCCGCCACAGTTTTACTCGCCGTCGGATTCGGATTCAAACTGGCCGTCGTACCGTTCCACATGTGGACTCCCGACGTCTATCAAGGAGCGCCAACCTCCGTCACGGCATTCATGGCGGTGGCGTCAAAAGCAGCCAGTTTCGGCGCATTTCTCCGGGTTTTCGTCGAGGGGCTCGGCAGTCTGAAAGCCAATTGGTCTGCCATCTTCCTGCTGTTGTGCATCGCCACTCTGGTGTTGGGCAATATCGTGGCGCTGGTACAGACCAACATCAAACGAATGCTGGCCTATTCCAGCATCGCGCATGCCGGCTATGCTTTGATCGGTGTCGTGGCGGCAGGAGTCGCCGGCACCCAGACCGGAGAGACGAATGGCATTACCGCTGTCATGCTCTATCTTGCTCTATACGCCTTTATGACCTTCGGCGCATTTACCATCGTGGCGATGCTGCGGAAAGGCGGGCTCGATGGCGACGAGATTGAGGATTTTACCGGCCTTGCCGCACGCCATCCTCTCGCGGCACTGCTGATGCTCGTGTTTATGGTGTCGCTGGCCGGAATCCCTCCCACGGCCGGGTTCATCGGTAAATTCTACGTCTTCATGGCCGCGGTGGAAGCGGGACTGACCTGGCTGGCGGTCCTGGCCCTCGTGTTCGCGGCAATCTCGGCGTACTACTATCTGCGCATCGTCATGGTCATGTACATGCGAGAACCTGACCCACTGACAGCAGCCTCGCCCCGTCTCATCATGTCGCCGGCCCTGTCCATTGTGCTCGCCTGCGCAGTGGCGGGCGTGGTGTTTTTCGGCCTCTACCCCGGTCCCCTTGTCAGCCTCGCCGGACACGCTGTCTTAACGTTCAAATAAATTCCTATCCTGCAAGAATGAGATGCGCGGTATCGCAGCTCATGCTACGCTGCCCCTATGCGGGCCCTAAAACAAGGATTCCGTTTCCTGAGCGATGTGTTCCACGCTTTTCTGCGGCATGGCTGCGCCAGCCTGGCCGCATCGCTTGCGTTTTTCTCCCTGCTCTCGCTCTTTCCGCTCGTCTTCCTGCTGTTGTACGGCATCGGCTTTCTGGTCAGCCAGGATGTGATCGGCGAACAGTTCCTTTTGAGCTTCCTCAAAGGGTTCCTGCCCTCGTTGGGCGAACGGCTGGCTCATGAACTCCACCGTGTCAGCGAGCTGGAAAGCGTACGATGGGTGGTGTTCCTTTCGTTCTTCTGGTTCGGAGGACTCGTCTTCTACGAATTGGATTATGCGCTCAACGTGGCGTTCGAAAGCACCCGCCGACGACACCCGTTGATCTCCACCGCGATATCGGTCGCCTTGCTCGGCGCCACCGGACTCTTACTCATCATTTCCTATGTCGCGACACAAACCCTCAATTTTTTGACGGCCTATGCGCCGAGTCTCTGGGGTCTGGATCTCGTCGCCCTCGCAGCTCATGATTTCCAGTTGACCTATACGCTGCCGTTCGTTCTTGCATTTGTCGCCGTCGGTTTCCTCTACCGGTACGTTCCCCGTCGCCGGCCGGAATGGCGGGAAGCGATGGCAGGCGCCATGGTATTCGGCGTCCTCTGGGTCTCCGCCAAATTACTGTTCGTTACCTACAGCAGCTACGCCACGGTTTACGTCCGGCTCTATGGCTCTTTACTGGAGGTGATCTTCCTCCTGCTGTGGGTCTACTATTCGGCAGGACTTCTCCTCCTCGGCGCCGTGATCGCGCACAATCTCCAGCAACGTACGCAAGTACCATCCGCCGCACCGGCACAAAACGAATAACTCTGCCGTTGCTGATTTGCGGCTTGGCTCTTCGTCACTCGTATCCCGTCCTTCGACCCCTCGGCCTCGCTCGGGGTCGAAGGCTCGACTCTGCTCAGAACCGTGAGCCTGTGGAACGGTGAAGTGTGAATTGCAGGACAGAAAGAGCGTTTTCATATCGAACATCTTTGCTTCCACGATCCGACATCCGCTTCACGGGCAAACGCGATTGCAAATGCCTCCAAATACTTTCCTGGAGCCGTTTTCCAGGGTTTGCAACTTCCGGTCATTTTCTGGCGGGAGAGCCTCTTCCTCGATACAATGGCACCCGACACAAGAGGGGGCCCTTCGCATGTTTGAAGAATACGGGAAAGAACTCATGATGCTGGGGGGGACGATTGCGGGGTTCGTCGCCGCCGTGCTCAGCGTCTTGGAAAAGCTTTTGGTGTTCCGGGGCAGCCCCGCTAAGAGTGAATCCACAGCCGAAACCAAGAATGAGCCCAAGAGCGAGTCCAGGAGCGACAAACGAGAGTCGTACCGGCCCGAACGCGCACCAGTGGAATCCGCCCCGAGCGTGGATTTCTTTTCCACAAAGCCGCTGCGCGGCACCTCCTACCTGCTGCTGAACGAAGTCGGCGTCATTGTGGCGGCAGGCGTGCTGCTCAACTATGTAGGCCTCACGCTCAGCCGGCACCTGGAAAGCATTTTGTTTTTGGATATGACAGGAACAGCCCTGGTCGCGATTCTGCTCGGCCCTTGGTGGGGTGCCATCGTCGCCCTGCTCTCGAACTCCGTGGTCAATTGGCTCCTCTTCCCGGAAGCGGGAGCGGACGTGGTGATCTTCCCATGGTCCCTGGTCAATATGACCGGCGCTTTATTCTGGGGAATACTGGCTCGCCAGGCTGGATTTCACAAATACGTGCGCACCAGCAAGAGTTCAGGTTTTGCCCACATGTGGTACCTGCTCAGCTTCGGAGTCATCGGAGCCATCGTCATGAGCGTTCCCGGCACACTCGTCCAGTCCGCACTCCATGAGAGTTCGGTACTGGCCTTGAACCCCGAAGTCGCCCAGTCGCTCAGCGTGCTGATCGGGCGATGGGAAGCCGCGGTTCAGCTGTACTTGGAATCTGCCATCGGGCTGCAATGGAGTGAGAGTGTCGGCTGGTATATCGTCAACTGGCTCCAGAACTGCGTCCGATACATCCCCGACAAGACAATGAGCGCCGCCATTGCGCTGGTCATCTTGAAATACGGCTATCCCTTGTTCGAGCGGGAATTGATTCACGGCGGCCCGGGCGGCGAGCGGCCGCGCGACGAACGAATCCTCCCGCTCATCCTGGGACTGCTTTACGCTCCTTCGTATGCTTCGCTTATCAGCAGCGAGGGGTATGCCGGCCCGCTCTACTGGCCCCTGTGGTCTACGCCGTGGCTGTTTATCCTCTACGGCTATTTCCGAATCCGCTACTCAGGACCGACAGACCATGCACTCCAGCAGGCGCGGCTCCAGCGGGCGGATCGCTATGCCAAGGCATTGAAGCCGGTCGGGAAAGAGCCGTCGTACGAGTTCTGCCGTCGGCTGACTTTTGCGACGCTGATTGCCAGCCTGATCTTTGCGATATGCCTACCCGTGGTGTTGATGGACTTCTACCGGGTGACATTCAAGTTCTTCTGCGTGGTCTACGGATTTCTGCTCGTCGTCCACCTGATCCGTGTCGCCATTGCCCAAAATATTTCCGTGGCACGGACTGAATGAGACCCTGAGGCGTCCCTCGTATCTCGTCGTCCGCGAGATGCGTTCACGAAAAACGCGTCACGTTTTCTGTAACTGCAAATAATTCGCAATGGCCGACTGCGTCACCAGTCCGGCAATCTGCCCGTCTTGCATCACGACAAGCTGATCCCACCCGTCCTGCGCCATGCATTCCATCGCCTGAATCACCGACACATCCGGCTCCACCATTAACGACGGTGACAGCGGGCGCATGACCTGCCGGACCTGCCGCCAGGGCCACATCGCCGACGGGACAGTCTGGATCTCCGCCACCGTGATCAGCCCCGCAAGTTGCCCGCCCTCCACAACCGGGAAGCTGCCATAACCGTAGGGCTGAAAGTACTGCGTCACCGCCTCATCCAGCGAACATTGCGCAGGAATCGACGCGACCGTCCGCACCATCAAGTCCCGCACCCGGACCATGGCAAGCGTCTGCCGGAACGACGCCTGACGGCGGCTTGCGAGCGCCGCGGCAAATAGAAATATCCCGATGAAGACCACCCAGCTGCCGTTCGATGCCATCGAGGAATCCAACTTGCCCATCAACGCCCCGACAAGTACCGTAAGCCCCAGCACACCAAGCAACAGGCCGAATCCAAGACCGACGACGGCCGCCTGTTTGGTCGCCCGATAGAAATCCTTCCCCCAGGCCCAGAGTCCTGCGCGTAATACCCGCCCCCCGTCCAAGGGAAATCCAGGAATCAAATTGAAAAGCCCAAGCTGGAGGTTCACCATCCCCAACAAGGCCCCAAGCATGACCACGCCGTCAAGATCGCGCGGTGGTTGAATCAATTCCGCGAGCGCGGCCAATCCGAAACAAACCGCCCCCAGCACAAAGCTCACGATGGGACCAGCCACGGCAATGAGAAATTCCGCTCGGGGAGTGGGCGCTTCCTTCCGCATATGGGCCACACCCCCGAAAATGAACAGGGTGATCCGTTCGATGGGAATGCAATAACGTAGCGCCACATAGGAATGGCCGAGTTCGTGCAACAGAACGGAGAGAAACAAGAGAAGCGCAGCGACGCCGCCCATCGCCCAATAGCGCGTGGGCGAGAGACCCGGCAACTCCTCCGGCAAATACCCAGTCGCCAACGTCCAGGTCACGAGGAGAAAGATCAGAAACCAAGACGCATGAACGCGAATGGGAATCCCCAATGCGCGACCGATTTGCCAGGAGGGCCATTGCATAAACACACCGTAACAGTTCATAAAAAGAGGGTCAATTTATCGCGCCGAGCCGGGCTTCAGGTATACTAGCTCTCATGGTCCTGCGATCCCCCACATGGGTTTTCAGCCTCCTGCTTATCGGCAGCTGGCTGCTCGGCATTCCAGCCACGAGCGCAGCCCAAGTCATCAAGTCCGGTCCACCTGCCTGCCCGGGCGTTGCACTGACGTTCGACCTCTGCCCTGTCAAGAAGGGCTCAGGCTATGACAAGCCACTGATGGAGTTTTTGATCCAACACCGAATCCCTTCAACCTTTTTCATGTCCGGCAAGTGGGCGGCCAAACACGAAGAAGATGTACGCCATCTGCTCGGCATAGAGTTTTTTGAAATCGGGACCCATGGCGAGGTACATGCCCATCTACCGATGCACGATGCTGCAGAACAGCGGGCTGAAATTCTCCGCCCTGTTACGATGCTGCATGAGCGCTATGCCCACACCGCCACGTTGTTTCGCCCTCCCTATGGTGAATATAACGATGTGACCATCGATGTTGTGAAAGCACTTGGCCTCCGGCTTATCCAATGGAACATCGAGTCCGGCGACCCGGACCCGACGCTATCGGCCGATCAGATCCTGAGCCGCATTGAGCAACGCGCCAAGCCGGGCAGCATCGTGGTGCTGCATGCCAATGGGAAGGGCAAGCAGACCAGAGCGGTGATCGAACGATTGACGACGGACGTGCTTCCCCGCAAAGGACTGCGGCCCATGACCGTCAGTGATCTGTTAAATTGCGCACCGCCAGCCCCATGAACGATTCCCGCATCCGGACCATGCGAGCTGAAGACTGCGCTGAGGTCGTTCAGCTGTTGAGCCAATCCGATCCTTGGAAGACGCTGGGCTACACGATCGCCGATTGGAATCGGATTTTTTGCCCCCTGCCGCAAGGGCGGGACAGTTATGTGGCGGAACTTGACGGGCGCGTGGCGGGTGTCGCCCTTGTGAAGCAGAAGTTTCTGCTCGGTGACTATCTTGAACTCCTGGGCGTAGCCGAATGGGCCCGCCACAAAGGAATCGGCAGCCTGCTGCTCAAACACGTTGAACAACTTGTCTTCGAACGAACGAAGAATCTCTTCGCGTGCGTCTCAGACTTCAACCAAGCGGCGCGAGACTTTTACAAGAAACAGGGCTATCAGGAAATCGGTCCGATGCCGAACTTTCTGATTCCAGGCAGCGCGGAAATATTCCTGCGCAAAACGGCGGGACCAACTAGAAAAACGCCATAACTCGTCACCGAGCGCATGTCAAACGCAAAAGACTCAGTGTGGAAAGCAATTTCCCCGTTGCGATTGACTCATGACGTATACCGGAAGTACAAATCCATACTATGAACGTCACAAAGCTTCTTCATACCCGCATGCGCGTGAGCGACCTGGATCAGACGATCCAATTCTATACCAGCGTGCTGGGTCTGGAAGTGATCGAACACAAGACCTCGCCCCGCGGATCGCAGCTTGCCTTCTTAAGGGTCCCCAACAGCGATGAACTCATCGAGTTGACCAGCTTCCCTCCCAGTGGGCCGGTAAAAGTCCAGGAGGATCTCGTCCATCTGGCCTTTCAAGTCGAAAGTCTCGACCAGACAATCGCATCGCTCAATGCGCAGGGGATCAAGATCACCGATGGTCCGACGAAGACTTCCTCCGGCAGCCGGTTTATCTTTATCGGCGCCCCGGATGGCTACGAAATAGAGCTGATCGAACGCCCGACCGGTGTGAAGATCGTCTAGCCCCATACTCAGGGGTCAGAATTCCTCCATGATCAATACCCTTGACTGCTGACCGCCTTTCCCGCAGCTATTGACCATTGACCACCACCCCAGTAATGTTTCTCACGCTTCACGAACGACGAGATGCAAAGGAGGAGAAATGAAGAACGGCTTTTTCCGCGGCCACGGCCTCGGCAATGATTACGTTGTAATGGACCCCAAGGAGCTGAGTTTCAAGCTGACGCCAAAGACCATCAAAGCAATTTGTGACCGGAATTGGGGGCTCGGCAGCGACGGGATTTTGGCGTTCGTACCCTCAAGGAAGGCTGATTTCGGCCTGCGCATTTTCAATCCGGACGGCAGCGAAGCAGAAAAGTCCGGAAACGGACTCAGGATCTTTGCCCGTTATCTCCACGCCACGGGCAAAACAAAGAAAACGCATTTCACAGTCGAGACGAAAGGCGGACTCGTCACCATCGATCTGCACCTCGATCGGCATAGAGATGCCGGCGCCGCCACCGTTGAAATGGGGCAAGCCACGTTCAAGCCGGCTGCCCTTCCCTGCACCCTCAATGTTCCTGAGCTGATTCAGCAACCGATTGACGCAGCCGGCCGTTCACTGACCTTTACCGGCGTGAGTGTCGGCAATCCCCATTGTGTGGTCTTCAAACAGGCTGGTGAATCCTGGTCGCGGGAGGAGTTATTGACCCTCGGCCCCTCCTTGGAGAACCACAACCTCTTTCCGAAACGGACCAACGTGCAACTCGCCGTTCCAACCGGGCCAAAGGAAATATTTATTCTGATCTGGGAACGAGGAGCCGGAGAAACACAAGCCTCCGGTTCCTCTTCTTGCGCAGCTGCTTGCGCCGCGGTTCGGCTGGGACTCGTCCAAAGCCCCGTCACCGTCAAGATGCCGGGCGGCACGCTGAACATCGACGTGGCGGTGGATTTCAACCTCACGATGAAAGGACCAGTGGCCGAGGTCGCCAGAGGCACACTAAGTCCGTCGTTCGTACGATCGCTGAAGTAGCATGTCTTCAGCAAACAGCCGTCAGCGTTCAGCTTGAGTGGCATCCTCCGGATTGCTCGCCACTTCTTCGCGCCGTACAATGTCAGGTATCACCCTGTTGTTTCTTTTACCTGGAAGCTGAAGGCTGATCGCTGATGGCAACCTCATCGGATTTACAATCCAAGCTCGACCATCTGCCGGACAGCCCCGGCGTCTACCTTTTCAAGAACGGCCAAGCCGAGATTCTCTATATCGGAAAAGCTGCAGTACTCGCCGATCGGGTCCGGTCTTACTTTCAAAAGAGCGCAGACCACAGTCCTAAAACCAGCCTGCTCGTCGGTCAGGTGGCTGACCTGGAAACGATGGTGACCCGATCCGAGCTTGAGGCCCTGATCCTCGAAAGCAATCTGGTCAAGCGCCACAAACCCCGGTTCAACATCGTCTTGCGGGACGACAAGCAATATCCCTACGTGCGCCTGCCGATTAAAGACGATTTTCCGCGGCTCTCGATCGTACGCCGCGTGGAAAAAGACGGTGCGCTGTACTATGGACCCTATACGCCGGCCAACGCCCTGCGCGAGACCTTGAAAGTGATCAAGCACGTCTTCCCCCTCGCAACATGCTCGATCGACATCGACGGAAGAGCCGAGCGCGCCTGCATCGAGTTTGAGATCAAGCGGTGCATGGCCCCCTGCACCGGCAACCAATCGAAAGATGACTACCATCAGATCGTCAAACAAGTCCGGCACTTTCTGGAAGGACGAGATCATGAGTTGCTGGATGACCTGCGCGCCAAGATGGAAGCCGCAGCCGGCCGAGAGGAATTTGAGGAAGCCGCCCGCATACGCGACCGTCTTTTCAAGATCGAACGGATGCTGGAAAAACAGCGCATCACACAGACCTCCGCGACCGATCAGGATGTCATCGGCCTGGCGCGGCAAAGCACGGCGGTGGATCTCCAGATTCTTTTCGTGCGCGGCGGGCTGCTGATCGGGCGCAAGGACTTCTTCTGGCCTCAATCGGCGGACACACCGGATGAGGAACTCGTCCGGTCCGCGATCGAGCAGTTTTACAACAAAGACGGCCAGCCTCCGAAAGAAGTGCTGGTGCCGACGGAGTTGGAAGACACCGTCCTGATCGAGCAATGGCTGTCCGACAAGCGCGGCGAGTCCGTTCGCGTCCTGGCGCCTGAACGAGGCGCCAAACATCAGCTGGTCCTCCTGGCTGAAGAGAATGCGGCTGCAGCGGTGACGAACCACCTACGTGATGAAGAACTCGACCGGCAAGCGGTGGAAGACTTGAAGCGGATGCTGCGTCTTGAGCAAGCCCCCCGTCGCATTGAAGGGTTTGACATCTCCAATACGATGGGCGATCAATCCGTTGCATCGATGGTCGTCTGGGAAGACGGCCGGATGAAGAAAGCCGACTATCGCCGGTTCAAAATCCAGACCGTCACGGGAGCGAACGACTTTGCGAGCATGCAGGAAGTCGTGGCCAGACGGTATGGCCAATCTGAACACCTGGCCCGGCCTGATTTGATCCTGATCGACGGCGGGCTCGGGCAACTCGCTGCCGCAATGGAAGGGCTGAAGCACGCCGGCTATCACGACCAAGCTATTATCGGATTGGCCAAGGCCCGGGGCGAAAAGGAAGAGCGCATTTTTCTCCCGGGCCGAAAGAACCCGATCGTCCTGAGGCCCACCGCTCCGGCCACGCATTTGGTCCAGCGCATCCGCGACGAAGCCCACCGGTTCGCCCTCAGCTATCATCGAAAGCTGCGCGGCAAAGCCTTACTCGCCTCACAATTGGACCAGATCGTCGGCATCGGCGAGAGCAAGCGCACTCGTCTGTTGGGTCAGTTTGGGAGTCTGGAGCAGGTGGCAGAAGCCAGCGACGAAGCCCTCCGCGAAGCGGGGCTGAATGATGAAACGGTTAGGAGCCTCCGCAATGCGCTCAACAAATAGCATACGCCAGCATTCGCAGTAGTGACTAGTGTATCTGGTCTCAGATAGGGCCATATGGCCCTAGAATGGACCTCTGTATCCCCCTAGTTTTCCTTCTTGAATCGGGATATTATACGCACACGCGAATTGGTGAAATTCTTGACTTTCCGGATCACGGGAAGGAGCCCTATTCATGGGGCAGGAATTCAGGCAATTTCCTTCGGGCCTCTTTACTGATTTCACAAAATCAGAGCTTTCGCAATTCCTGGAAATCCTCCACTACACAAGCCAAGCATCCTCAGAGATTGCGGTCAGTCACGTCCTACGCATAATTCAAAAAGCAGTACCGTGTCACTACGTCATCGGAGGATTGTCGAGCCTGGATCCCTCGACCGGCAAACATCGCATCTCAAAGATTCTCAACGTCAGTTATCCACAAAAGTGGATTGAAACTTACTTACAGAATGATTACTCCAGTGTCGACCCCGTCCTCACCACCTATGTCCGAGAGTTTCAGACCAATACCTGGTCCAATAGCTATGAAAAAGCCACTACCGCTAAAGCCAAATCATTCATTGAAGAGGCGGCGCACTTCGGGCTCTCGAATGGAATTACAACGGGCGATTTCGATTCACCGCATGAAACAGGAACGTTTTTCTCCTTCGCCGGTGGTACGGAGAAGGATAACCGGCGGTACGAAAAGGTCCTCGAATTTTTTGGGCACCACCTTCATGACGTATTAATCCAATTCGTGCATTCCTCATCAGACCATCACAAGCAGCTGCTGTCACAGCGAGAATGCGATGTGCTGAATTGGATTAAAGCCGGAAAGACAAACTGGGAAATTGCTCAAATTCTTGGCATCAGGGAACGGACAATCCGTTTTCATGTTCAAAACATCTTTAACAAACTTGATGTGACATCGAGAACCCAAGCGGTCGCATGTGCCATCGAGGGCGGGTTTTTGTCCAGTGGTTGAGCGATGGACAACGCCGGTCGACGGTAGGGTTGAGGCAGTAATTCTTGACCAGCGCGACCAATTGAGATCTGCATAGGGAGCCCAGCCCTTTCGGGCACGGCTCCCTATCATTCAAGTTAGACTGTTAGACTTCGGCTAGTACGTTTTGCTCCAGGCGCCTTCCCCCTGGCTCACTTACGCCAGTGAGTACCAGATTACGCTCTTCGACACCATTCAGCCGATCCCTCCATTCGGCAAGCGCACCTGTATACATAGAATTGTCTGCTATGTTTGAAATCCATTCGAAGAACGCAGGACGACGAGAGGCGTTTTCTGTCCGAAACTCATCCCAGTCGAGCATTGCAGCAATAGATCTGGCACCTGCGGGCGGAAAGGCAATCGGTGAGCTGATCGGCCTTGCTGGAAAACCCATGATATTCAAGGCACGGAGGAAGCGCTCTTCCACCACCATGTATGAGTACCTGACACCGTTTTCTACCGTCCATAAGTAGAGCCCTTTCAGCAGCGTTCTCAAGATCCGAGCAGACAACCCCTTGAGGTGGCTCAGACTTGGATCGAGAGCCAGCCTGGTAATTTCGTTTGTATCTGACTGCTTGCGAATCTGAAAGTCTGGACCGAGAAATTCTCTGAACTCTGTTTCGAGCATAAACGGCTGCACAGAAGGTAACAGTCTGATTACCCCTACAAGTCGCCCTTCTCTGTGAAACAGTCCCACCGAATCAGCCCAGGAATCGTATATGTCGGTATCGCATTGATCGGACGAGTACGGAACCCACTTGAGATTCTCTGCATAGACTCGGTGCCGCAATCTAAAGGATTGCTCCAACTCAGCACCCTCCAATGTCTTCACGACAAACTCACCTTCGCAAAAAGCAAGAGACTGTGTAGTCACCATATCATCCTCCTCTTTTTTAATGAGCGACCTAACATTTCGGATGGCAACTTTCGTGTTTTTGGCCAAAATCGTCACCTGGCGTATCCGCCAGGTGACGAAAAGCGTTGCGTTCACGTAGAAGTCTCCACCTAGCTGTGATTGTTTCGTGGGGCGGTCTGTCGCAGAAATACTGTTGTGTCCTGAAGGAGAGGGGAGGGGAACGCGCACATGGCAAAGGACAGAAAGAGATTTCGAGTCATTGACGGGTTTCGGCACTCCTTGCCGAACTTGCAACACGGTTGTTTCGATCAACCACCGCTATCGAATCAGGATGGAGGCTTGCAGTACTCTGCTTTAGAAGCTTTTGAGAAGAGCACACTCACTGATGCGCTCAGAGCAATGGAGCAACGATTGTCAGCCCTGCTGGAAGACCGCACCCACATCGGACGCGATCTTCACGACGGTATCCTGCAATCGCTCTACGCGATCGGCCTGAACATCGAGGCCGCGTGGCGGGAGCGCCCCCACACAACTCCGGAATTGGAGGAGGCTCACGCCCGGACCGTCGAGCAGATCAATCGGCTCATTCATGACATCCGCCAGATGATTCACGGGCTCGACGAGGGTGTTGTGCAGGAATTCGATCTAATGACAGAACTCCAGACATTGAAATCGGCCTACGATCAGATTAGCCGCATGCGGATCAGCCTGGATCTTCACCCTGCTGCCATCGAGGTTCTAACCAAGGAGGAAGAACGGGAGATTCTAAGCATTGCGCGGGAAGCCCTTAGCAACTGTGTCCGCCATGCCAGGGCTACCCATGCCAC
>MSXM01000020.1:26371-31749 GCA_002083565.1 Nitrospira sp. ST-bin4
CGCGTGCAGATCAGCGACGACGGCCGAGGATTTGCCATGGGAGACGACCGGCCACGGGGCTACGGCCTGGCGAACATGGCAGCCCGCGCAAAAAAGATCGGCGGAACATTGCGCATTCAATCCGAGGAAGGCCGAGGCACGGAGGTCGTCGCAGAATTCTCATTGGAACCCATTCTGGCTCCTGTATGAAACGTCCTACTCGCATCCTGATTCTTGACGATCACGAACTTGTCCGGAAGGGGCTCCGTACCTTCCTTGATCGTGAACCGGACCTGCTGGTGGTGGGAGAAGCGGGGACCTTGGCTGATGCACTGCCACTCGTGGCGCGTCTTCATCCTCATCTGATGCTGCTCGACATGAAGTTACCCGATGTCTCCGGTATAGAATCCTGCCGGCGGCTTCTTGCTGCCTCGCCCAACCTACGAGTCCTGGTCCTGACCGGTCATGCTGAGGCTACCACCGTTGCCGCGGCCATCAAAAGCGGCGCCCATGGCTACATTCTGAAAGACGTGAAGCTAGACGATCTCGCTCAGGCCATCCGAACGGTTGCAGCAGGCCGCGGCTACCTCGATCCTCGCATTACCCAGTATGCGTTACATTGGATTCGCACCGGAGTATCCCAGGTATTCCCTCTTCAGGGACTGAGTGCGCTGTCGCCCCAGGAACGCCTGATTATGCCCCTGCTGGCACAGGGCAAGACCAATAAGGAAATTGCCGCTCAACTGAAGCTGAGTGACAAAACTGTCAAGAATTACCTCGTCAACATTTACACCAAGCTCCACGTGAACCGCCGCACGGAAGCCGTGGCCTGGTTCATGCGCGAATGTCCCTCCAGCGAAGCCGCAAATCCCATCAGCCCGTCTGCCTGACGGCGATCCGTACAACACACGGTTTATTCACAATATTGCCGGCTTCGAGTCGTGAACCACTGGACATTGATCTTGCCGATTCCAAACCATGAGCTCGAAGCACCCCAACAGACACCGCCTCGCGCTCAACCTTATCCTGAGATTGAACCTATCCTGATCCAGATTGCCTGAAGAGTTTGCTGACATCCCTAAGATGACACACTGAACCAGCCGACAAGGCAGGCTCAAGATTCATGGCGGACTGCCGAAAAAGGATCGTTGAGTGTCCTGTCAACACAACAGCGGAAGAAGTCATGGCCTTGTCGTCATCGGAGATGTCACAGCCGACGCCGATTCTGCTGATCGAGCCTGAGAGAGGCCCTGCCCTCAAGTTGCAAGATCTGCTGCTCAACCTTTTTCACGAATCACTCGATCTTGGGGTAGCCCATTCCTTACGGGAAGGCATGACCTACCTCTCTTCACATCGAGTTCCCTTGATATTTATCAGCCTGGCAGTATCCGACTACAAATGGCTCGACGCGGTCCGCGCCTTGCGCCTGACCGCGCCGGACAGCGGGCTCATCGCCTACGGAGCCATTCTCGATGAGACTGTCCGGCTTAACGCCATCCGCGCCGGAGCCCACGAAGTCCTTTCCATCGCCGACACCGCGCCGGCTGTATTCCAGCTCACAATCGAATGCGCCATGATCCGAGCCAACCTGGCAAGAATCGGTGCCAGATCGTCCCCGCCCGAAGGAACAACCGCCCTCCCGCCGAGAATACAGGAACTGACGCATGCGTTGAACAATGCCATGACCTCCATCAATGGCTTCGCCGATATTCTTCTCGCACGACTCTCTGCAAACGACCCGGCGCGGGCCTGCGCCGAACGGATCAAACTATCCGGGAAACGCGCTGCGGACCTGGTGCAAGAACTGCAAACTCCCCACGAGTCAACCCCGCTCCTTCAAACAGGCGCCACGGACATCGCACCACAAGCTGCATAGGCAGCTACGATGCCTCTCTTCAAATTGACAGGCCTGCAAGCAGGAACTAGGATACGATCGGTGTGCGCCGTTACAGGTCATGCCTCGTACACACGTTCATACCAATCCGTTCAAGTCGCGTATCCTGTTCAGGAGGAATCATGTCCGAACATCCGTCGTCGTCCATGCCCGCATCCAAAGTCTTACAACCATCCGGCAATGCCATCGAACGAACCTTTGAATACGCAGTATTCGCCAGCCGGTGGATTCAAGCCCCGCTGTATGGGGGCCTTATTGTGGCGGAGATGCTCTATGCCTATAAGTTTTTAGTCGAGCTCTGGGAGATGGTGCTCCACATCAATAAGATGGATGAAACAGTCTTCATGCTGGGCGTCTTGGGATTGATCGATGTCACGATGGTGGCCAATCTGCTGACCATGGTCATCATCGGCGGCTATGCCACGTTCGTCAGCAAGCTGGACTTAGAACAGCATCCGGACCGGCCCGACTGGCTAACCCACGTTGATCCCGGCACGATCAAGATCAAGCTCGCGGCCTCGCTTATCGGCATCTCCAGCATTCATCTGCTCAAAGCATTCGTGGACGTGGCCCATGAAGACCCCGAGCACATCAAATGGAAGATTTTCATTCACATGACGTTCCTTGCCTCGGCCATTCTGCTGGCCTGGACCGACAAGATCATGCAAAAGGATAAGAAGCACTGACGCGGCGTCTCTCGTGAAACCTATTTCGCTTCTCGCAAACGACGCTTCACGAACGACGAGCGACGCGGATCACTCCCACGCCTGAGCAAGCTGCCCCGCAGCATCCCGCCAGTGAGGAGTCCAGGCAAGAGCCACGAGCTTGACGGCAATGTTGGCTTTGGTGGGTTTGATTGAAACGGTTTCGAGCTTTTCGTTCAACGGGTCGGTTGCCGCGGCCAACGCATCGCTCTCCGACTTGAATTGCGCTTCCAGCTCGGCCAGCTGCTGTTGGAGCGCCGCCACGTTTTCTTCCGCCGCCCCGACATCCTGAGACTCTTTCATGACCCGGCCTGCACTCCGGACCGCTGTCGTAGCCCGGCCGATATTCGAGGCACTGATCGTCTTCCGGCCGAGAAACGCCCCGAGGATTGAGGCCCCGACAGAAATCGCCGCCTGCACTTGAGTGGAACGGGATTCAGCCTGCTGCTTTTCCTTTGCCAGCTCTGCTCGTCTGATGCGCTCTTGAAGCGTCGTCATCTTCGAGGCATATTTCTGGCGCAGGATCTCGGCACTCTTATCCCGCTGTTCCCGCCCCGCCTGCTGTAACCGCACGCGGAAATCCCGCTCGGACTCGTCCGGTGTTGAGACCTCCTTCGTGCTGGGGCTCCTGAACAACTCCACCTTCTGCGTCCTGAACAACCAGCCACCGAAATCCTTGCTCCAATCGGCATAGCTCTTGGCCTTGCCGGCACTGGCCGGCAGCGCAAGAAACTGGGCTCCGTCTTCCGGATTCTGTTCCAGATCGGCCACCATCACATCCATCGCGGTCGACTGATCCCAGTCGACAGCCACAGGGCCGTCCGCAATCGACGCCAAGACCGTGACATTTTGTGAGCTATCAATCCCGCTCTTTGCATCGGAGAAACGAATCTGTGAGGCCCCCAACAACATCGGGGCATAGACCAATTCACTTCCCTCCGGCTTACTGCCACGCAGCGGCACGAAGTGTTGCGGCACATCCGGAGGCAACATCGGGCGTGAAGTGTGAGGCGTGAGGCGTGAGGCGATTGGAGAAGATGCCGACATGTCCTTCCTCTCACCCCTTACGCCTGACGCCTGACCCCTCACGGAATCCATGAGTGTCTTGATCTGCGTTCTTGTCAGAGGCCCGCGAAGGTAGGAAAGACACCAGCGCGTCTCAAACACCACCGGTTCATCTTCATGCACGTTATTCATCAGGAAAATCCGATTGCCGAGGCCTGCAAGCGTCTGCTCCATGCGGCCGCGATCAAACCTCTTCCCGGCACTCGTCGAAGCCCCTTCCAATCCCTCAAGCACCCGCGCCTTGTCCCGCTCCGTCTGCAATCGCCCGATGAACCAGGTGCCGGTGTTGGCCAGCCCCTTGTAGTCGAGATCGACGGGATTCTGTGTCGCAAGGACCACCCCCAGGCCGAACGCGCGCGCCTGTTTGAGCAAGGTCATAAGCGGCAGCTTTGAAGGCGGGTTGGCCACCGGCGGGAAATAGCCGAAAATCTCGTCCATGTAGAGGAGTGCGCGCAGGCTGGTCGTGCCCGATTGCGCCCTCATCCACCCGACCATTTGACTGAGCAACAGCGTGACAAAGAACATTCGCTCTGCATCGTTGAGATGCGCGATGGAAAAGATCGCATGCCGGGGCTTTCCTGCCGGCGTATAGAGCAAGGATTGGATGTCCAGCGCCTCTCCTTCCAACCAGGCCTGAAACCCTGGAGCAGCCAGCAGATTGTTCAGCTTCATCGCGAGTGCGAATCGATCTTTCGAGGGAAAGAAGGACTCCACATCCATCACGCCGATCTTCGACACAGGCGGCGACTGAATGGCGTGGATCAATGTGGCCAGATCAAGATCTTCTTCTTTCCTCCAGGTCTGATCGAGGATCGTAGACATGAGAATGTGCTCGCGGCTCTGGATCGGATCGGCTTCGACCCCGAGCAAACCAAGCAGGCCCGTGACGGTCGTGCTGATACGTTCGCGCAGCAGTTCTGCATCTTCACGCACATCTGCAGCTGGTGCGGCAAACGATTTGAGAATAGAAACCGGCAATCCGGCATTGCTCCCGGGCGTGTAGATCACCACATCCGCCGCATCCCGAAGCCGCTGAATGCGGGCACCGTCCTGTTGCCACCCGGCTAGGCCTTTTGCCCACAGTTCAGCCTGCGCCTTGGCATAGTCGGCGGGGACGAGCCCTTTCTTGCGCGCGTCGTCTTCGTTGATCCAGGGCTGAAAGTCTTCGCCTTTGAGAGAGGGAAACGTGAGCATCAAATTGCCCAGATCACCCTTCGGGTCGATAATGATGGCGGGAATGTTATCGATCGCCGCTTCTTCAAGTAGCGCGAGACAGAGACCGGTTTTGCCGCTCCCCGTCATCCCGACGCAGACCGCGTGAGTCACCAGATCTTTTGAATCATAGAGCAACCAGCCTGGCTTAGCCTGTTTCGCCGCCAGATCGTAGGGGCGCCCGAGGTAGAAGACTCCGAGCTTTTCGAAATCTTCCGCCGACCCGCCGACAGAGGGCGCCGTAGCGGCCTTCACGGGCTCCTTTGTCTTCGCGGTTTCTTTTTTCTTCGTAGGCATCTTTCACCTCAACTTCGATTTCTTCACATTTCCATTCCAAAGGGAGCCGGCTGCCCGTTCTTTACTGCGCGCATGCACCGAGCANNGAGCACCGCCCGCAATCCAACAATTCGATCATTCCCGCGTGCGGGGTGCGCGAGCAAAAAGAATGGGCAGCCGGTTCCCGCCCCGCTCACCATTCTTTGAAGATTATGAAGACAGCGCCGGCCATCATGCCAAAACCGACG
>MSXM01000021.1:0-327 GCA_002083565.1 Nitrospira sp. ST-bin4
AGAACTGGGAAGCCAATCGCCTCGCGCTCGTCATCATGGCGGGCATGGGGATCGTCTTTTTCTTTTTCCCCTACCTGCTGCTGCGCGCGTTTACCACCGACGAGGCTGTCATCGAACTCGGCACCATGTTCCTGAAGATCGTGCGGTGCTGCAGATTCCTCTGGCCCTCACGATGGTCTTGGCCGGCTCGCTGCGAGGCGCAGGCGACACCCGCTTCATCATGGGCGCCACCACGGTCGGCATGTGGGGCGTGCGCGTGCCGATGGCGCTCATCGTCGCCCTCTGGTTGCACCTCTCGGTCTATTACGTGTGGATGGCGATGATCGC
>MSXM01000021.1:418-11444 GCA_002083565.1 Nitrospira sp. ST-bin4
TATCTCGTGAAGCGTGAAGCGCAGGACGGAAAGAAAATCGGTCACATCTTTATTTGCGAGATACGCTTCACGAGATGCGAGCCACGTTTACGGTCCCTTCCGCACTTCCGACCAGACATACACTGCTCCAAAACAGGCCCCGGCAACAGCGGCAAATACGAATTGCTCGGTCGCTCGAACAGCGATGGCCCACCAGACAATGGCAGTCAGAAGACCTGCCACCGCGCCATGGACAGTCTTGCCCCCCGCAAGTTGAAAGCGATCGGTCAGCAACACCAATGCCGTCATGTACAGAGGCCCCGCAATAACCGCCGCTACGAAATGGGCAAAGTCATGATTGAAGACCCATAGTTCGATCATTCCGGCGATCGTTCCAAGAACAAGCCCCGTGATCGCTCTTCGGACTAAGACAGAAGAGAGCAACGCTGTCACAGCCACTCCATCCCCCATATTAGAAAGTAAATGTGTGTACTTCCGGAATCATAAGTTTGTGATACGGCCCTCTTGGTCGACGGACAGGCATAGTACGCTCGGGCAACTCACAACTCAATGCGCAATCTGCACAACGCTCAGATTTCTCGCTGCAAGCTTCACCGGCGCGTTCACCTCTTCCATCCTGCGCTTCATGTTTCACCGTTCGACAGGCGCACAGTCCTGAGCAGCGTCGAAGGACGAAATACGAACGACGCAAATCAGTACAGCCACACTTGCCCGCCTGAGCGCAGCGCGACACCGGACTGCGGAGTGCATTGCTCGACGCCGAACATCCAACGGCGTTCAGGGCGGAGAAAGTACAATTTCACGCTCTCAACCATCGATCCCCGATCAGACTTTGCCTGAGAGTGAACTCCGAGGATCTGTTGCCACGCAGGACGCCAGAGCGACGGGCGTACATGGATGGGATCGAAACCATACCAGGCAGGATCGAGCCGAACCAATTTCGCGCCGTGCACAGCGGATAACGTCTCGATACCTTCATTCACACGTTCAGATCTGTCGATGACCTGAGACAGAGACAGCCGGCAGGATGGCACCAGGGCAGACCGAAACGCCAAAAACTTCAGATTCGACAGGCGGTGAATACTGGCAAGAGGTAAGTCTGTCAAAACAATATCGTCCGTCACACGCCCCAGGCGGACAAGTACCTCTTCGACCCATCCAAGCGTTCGTTCAACTGGAAAACCATAGAGGATATCATTGCCGACATCCGTCACGAGTCCCCTGGTGGCCGTTGGAGGACGCCGCTCCAATTCGGCCCACAAGCCCGACTTGATGATGCCGGGTAAGGTGCGAAAGAGAAAGCGGCTGGGAGCGCCGTAGGATCGCCCATGGCCGAGGGCCGCCAGTACTTCGACATCGGGCCCCCATGCAGATCGAGCAGACGAGACGACGGTCTGGAATCCGCGTGTCAGATTGCTGGCGCCAAGAGCCACGACGCACGCGATATCAGTGGACATCACCAGCTCTCAGCCGACGACCTGCATGACCGCGCTCTACTCGATGAGAATCTGCCCCTGTCCGGTCGCATCCAACCTGACGACAACTGCCGCAACATCCTCCCTGCACCGATATCGCCGTATCGTGGAATCATTACCATCGAGAATGGCACAACGCGATTCCATGTCCCCTAGGTCCCCCGGCTGAAACCTGAACCGCACCGTGACAATCCCTCCACTGACTCGATGCGTTTCATTGATGTCATAAGAAGAATTGGGAATGACATGCGACACCCAGCCTTGGGTCATGAGCTCGGACTCTTTTAACTTCTGATAGGTGTCATAGTGAGACTCGAATGTCTGCGCATTATCCACAAGCCATACCGCGGCAAAAAGCACTGCCCCGATGATCAACAGACTACCGCCGATTTTTTTCATATCTCGATACGTACTGAACGATTACACCGCCGGCGGACAGGTGGTCTGTCTCGTATCACGGCCCGGCCCTTTGGTGATCTCGATTTTTCCCACACCTTTCACGTTCGCGCAGAGATCCCCCAATCCCGGCGTGATGAGCCGAAAGGGTCCGCCCTTTCCATCGGGCAATGGTTCGCCGTCGAGCTCGTACACAAGGACTCCAAAATCACGGGCCTGCTGAAGCGTGAGCGCCGCAGCATATTTGCCATCCAACGAATGAAACGTCACATGATCGGCATCAATGTTCAGCGCCGGCACCTCCAGCAATCCCCTCACCGCGATTGCCCGCCCCTTCATGCCCGGCATCACGGCACTGACATCGGCAATCTGATGTTCATCCGGCAATTGCCGCATCGCCTTGCGATCGAATGAAACAGGCTGCACGACCGCACCCTCGATCTTCACGATGCCGGGGCCGGTCTGTTCCTTCTCCGTCACGGCCTTGATCATGGCCGTCAGGGCTTCATTCACCGGCGTGGGAATGCCGAGTTCCCGCCCTTTCTCCACGATATATCCGTTCAAGTATGCGATCTCCGTCGGGCGGCCTGCTTTCCAATCGTCATACATCGACGTATGGATATCCCGAATTTCCTGTGTCGCCTTCACGACTCGCTCCGGCATATCCAGCGGCAGCGGCACCTTGACCGCGGCCGAGACCGCCGTCACCTCCCCGACGATTTGTCTGATCACGGCAAATAATTCAGGATGATCCAGCGCACGTGCGACCGAGTCGTTAATAAGCACGGTGATGGGATTGAAGACGCAATTCCAACACATCTTCTCCCATTTGCTGCGGCGGATATCTTTGGACAATTGGCAGGGAATTCCCGCGGTGGTGAAGAGATCCTTGATCGCGAGCAGCCGTTCGCTTTCATGCCCCATCAGTTCGCCGATTGCCACGGCGCCTTTCTTGTAATGGTCAATCACACCGGGCGCGGCAATCTTGGAGTAGATATAGGCCACCCCACCCACGACACAATCGCGCTTGAATCGAGCGATCAGGCGATCTTCGTTATCGATCCCGTTTTGCAGTGTCAGCAGCACCGTCTTCGCCGAGACCACCGGTTCGATCTGATCCATGACTTCATCGAGGTGATAGGCTTTGACTCCAAGAATAATGAGGTCCGGCTTGGGAAGCTGCCGTGCGTCTGACGCCGCCTGTGGCCGGACAGTAAAGGTTCCACCGGCGCTGCGGATCGTCAACCCGTTCCGTGTGACTGCGGCCAGCGTGTCCGGCCGGAGCAGAAACGAGACATTGGGATTCCCCTTCGCCAGGTGTGCCCCAAAGAATCCGCCCACCGACCCCGCGCCGACTACTAAAATCTGTTTCATGCTCATCTCCACATCCTCCACACATTGCACAGGACGCGGCGGTACTATAGCATGCGACTGCGAGCAGACGCAGCGGCCTTCTCTCTTACTCGGCATGAATCATGTCTGGTTCTGATTTCAGCATTCTGAAAGAACGTCTCGCCGCAGCACGATCGATTACGGTCCTCACCGGCGCCGGCATTTCTGCCGACAGCGGCGTGCCGACCTTTCGCGGAGTAGAGGGCCTGTGGCGAAACTTTCGAGCTGAAGATCTGGCAACGCCGGAAGCCTTTGACCGGGACCCCCGGCTGGTGTGGGAATGGTATAACTGGCGCCGCGAGTTGATCGCCACCAAGAAACCCAATCCCGCCCATGAGGCCATCGCGGAATTGGAACGGCGTTGCGCGCAGTTCTGGCTGATCACACAAAACGTCGATGGACTGCACCGGACGGCAGGATCACAACGGCTGTCCGAGATTCACGGCAACATCTGGATGGTGCGCTGCACGGCATGCGGGCAGGTTACCGAGAATCGGGACGTCCCGATTCACATCCTCCCGATATGCCGAGACTGTCGGAACCTTCTTCGACCCCATATCGTCTGGTTCGGAGAATCCCTGGCCGAGGAAGATCTACAGCGCAGCTATACCGCGCTTCAGGCAAGTGAACTGTGCCTTGTCATCGGCACCTCCGGGGTGGTGTATCCGGCCGCCGGGTTTGCATCGATCGCGAAAGAAGCCGGCGCGTTCGTAGCCGAAATCAATCTGGACCAAACTCCCCAAACCGATCTTGTCAATCTCTCTCTGCAGGGGCGGGCGAAAGACATCGTACCGCTGCTTCTATAGCCGACCAATCAGGGGCATCAATTCGTCGAGGGATTTAATCGTCCGGACTCCCGAACGCTGGGCTGTGCCCTGACGATCGAGTAAGACAGCATGGAGCCCCGCTTTCTCCGCGCCTTCGACATCCTCCCGCAAACTGTCCCCGACATGCAGCGCTTCCTCCGGATCGACGGCATGCTTGTCCAGCGCAAGCTGAAATATCTTAGTTGCCGGCTTTGCGGCCTGCGCCAGACTGGAAATCGTGATGGTATCGAAGAGATCGGCAATACCCAATCCCCGCATCACCGGAAACAGTCGCGAATCGAAGTTGGAAACAATTCCCAATTCCATGCCCGACGCCTTGAGGCTGGTCAAGGTCGAGAGCACCTCAGGAAAAAGACTCCATGAGCCGGGATCTTCAAATACCTCGAAGATCCGGTCGAAAAAATCATCGAACCGCTCGAACATCCCGACCCGGTAGAACACATTGTGGACGACATCGAACCACCAGAGCCGCTCGCTCTGTTTGAGCTGCGCCGGTTCGGTCGCCACAAAGATCGGAGGCGGCGCCTCTCGAAAGGCCCGGCTAAACGCCTGTCTGATGGCAGGCAACGACTCCTGCGTTTGTGAAAAGCCGTATTGCACCGCGTAGTAAAGATAAATCTCAGCGACAGACCCCTTCACATGAAAAAGAGTGTCGGCCGCGTCGAAAAATACGACCCGGATCGATACACCGGTCTCCATTATCTCAACAGGCCTCCGAAGGGTTCACTCTGGTCTTCACTGAGAGACCCCCGCACTCACTAAACAGCCGTTTTCTTGACAAAGAATACCCTCGCTGATAGCTTCGTAAAACCTATTAGATCTGGAGATTTCGATGCCTTCTTCCATCTTTGTGGTCGATAGCAGCCCCGCTGTGCGCCGCTTGGTTGAACAGACTTCGACCCCTGAAGGATTTGAGGTTGTTGGATTCAACGACGGCCCGGCAGCCCTCGCCGCCGCCAAACAAGGCAACCCCTCCCTGATCATTGTGGACTACTATCTTGAAAATATGACCTTCTCCGGCTTTTGCAAAGAGATCAACAAGCTGGACAACTTGACTGAAACCTACCTCATTTCGCTGGTCAATCAGGCAGACCACCTCGATGAGAATCTGTTTCGCTCACTGGGCGTGAAAGCTTTTCTCAAGAAACCGTTTCAACCGGACGAGCTGCTCACGATCATCAAGCATCTCCAACAGAAACAGCAGAAATCGGAACAGGGAGCAAAACTCAAGCGCCGCGCCTGGCCGCCGGCTGCAGCCGGGGACGACGCCGCCGAAGAAACGGGCTCCGTTCACGTTGCAACGGCCGCCCCCAGTCTCTCACTCGGTCCCTCGCTCGGTGTCGCACTCAGTGCCGCACTCAGCGCCGCGCCAAGCCCTGCTGCCAAGCCGGTGGAACCGGTCATCGCTCGACCCAGTACGCCGGCGCCTGCTGCCCCCGTCATCCGCGCAGCAGCGGCAAGTCCGGAAGATCCGATGAAAGGCATCTTCGACCAGCTCATGCAGTCGATGACACACCAGGTCGAACAAAGACTGGCCGACGTACTACCGCAGGTCATTGAAGAGAAACTGACGAGCCAGGTCCAGCCCATCGTCCAAAAGGAATTATGGGCGCAGCTCGGCGAGGTGCTTTCTGAGGAACGTCTCGCTGCCATCATACAGCCCATCTTGTCGCGGGAACTGCCGTCCCTGCTGGGAAAAGAAATCGCAAACCATGAACCCGTCATTCGGCAAACCATCTCCGACTTGATCGGCACATTGGCCAAGGCGAAACTCGACATCTGGGTGAAGGAGCAGGCCGAAACCGGCCTCCGCCAACACCTATCCGACGTCATTCGTGAACAGATCGGTTCGATCGATCAGATCGTGAAGGATGAAGTGCAGGCTACCGTACACAAGCTCGCGCCGCCGATTGTCGATGAAACCGTACGGACGGTCTCCGAGCGCGCCATCGAACAAGCCGTACAGCACATCGTCCCTGAACTTGCCGTACAGCACATCACCGCCGAACTGAAACGCCTGACTGCCTCCAGCTGACGGAAATACCGCTCGCCCTGCCCTATCCTTTTTTCCCGCGCTTTGCGGCTGCCCGTCGGGTCTTCACCAGCGTCTTCATCCGCTTCACATTCTTCCGATGCTTCCGTCTCGTCTTCCGATCTTTCTCACGTCCTCGTGGCATACCGACTCCCTACAATAAAAGTGATGGGCCCCTGCCTGACCGCGATGGTATAACACAGCCTCGGCAGGGTCACAAGCTGTGCGGCCATGCCATTTGCTGTGCCGCACAGACATGTTAAGATGCCCGCCTGTTCGATCGGCAACCGTCCATGACCACACCGCAACTCGACAAGTCCTACGACCCCAAAACCGTCGAATCCCGCTGGTATCAGCTCTGGAATGAGCGAGGCTATTTCCATGCGTCCCCCGATCACGCCGGCGCCCCCTATTGCATCGTCATTCCTCCGCCGAATGTGACCGGCTCGCTCCACGTCGGTCATGCGTTGAACCATTCGCTCCAGGACATCTTGATCCGGTGGCGGCGCATGCAAGGCCGCAACGTGCTCTGGCTCCCCGGCACTGATCACGCCGGTATTGCCACGCAGAACGTGGTGGAAAAACAACTGATGGCCGAAGGCCTCTCGCGGGAATCCCTTGGACGCGATCAGTTCATCGAGCGTGTCTGGAACTGGAAGGCGACATCGGGGAATACGATCGTCAGCCAGCAGAAGCAGCTCGGCGAATCCTGCGACTGGGACCGTTTGCGCTTCACCATGGACGAAGGCTTATCCAAGGCCGTCATCGAGGTCTTCGTGCGCCTGTATGAAGACGGCCTGATCTACCGTGGCGAGCGACTCATCAATTGGTGCCCGCGGTGCCTGACCGCCCTCTCCGACATCGAAGTGGAACACGAGGAGGTAAAGGGAAAACTTTACCATCTCCGTTACCCCCTGGCTGACGATCCCGGCGATGCACTCATCGTCGCCACGACCAGGCCGGAAACGATGCTGGGAGACACGGCCGTCGCCGTACATCCGGACGATCCTCGCTATCGGCATCTGATCGGGAAAAAGGTCCTGCTTCCATTGACGACACGTCAGATTCCCATCGTGGGTGATTCGATCCTGGTGGATCTCGAATTCGGCACCGGCGCGGTGAAGATCACACCGGCACATGACTTCAACGATTACGAAGCAGGCGAACGACATGCCCTGGGACGGTTGGCCATTCTGGATCATCATGCGCGGATCGACCCTGTCGGTCTGCAGCACGCACTGGTCGAGCCGCAATTTATCGACATGTTGAAAGGGCTTCCAGTCGCGAAGGCCCGTCCGAAAGTCGAAGACCTCCTGCGCGAACGAGGCTCGCTGACCAATATCGAAGACCACAAGATGGCAGTGGGAAAATGCTACCGCTGCAAAACGGTGGTGGAACCCTATTTGTCTCCCCAGTGGTTCGTCAAGATTCAACCGTTGGCTCAGCCGGCGATTGAAGCTGTCGAGACCGGAAAAATTCGGATCATTCCCGAAGGCTGGACCAACAACTATCTTGGCTGGATGCGGGACATCAAAGATTGGTGCATCTCCCGCCAAATCTGGTGGGGGCATCAGATTCCGGCCTGGTACTGCCTCGCCTGCAACGCACAACAGATCGTCACCGTGGACAATCGAACCGTCGTACTGCAAGGCGCCAAGCCGATCGTCTCGAAGACAACTCCTGCTCGCTGTCCTGCCTGTGGCGGTCAACAACTGCGACGCGATGCCGACGTGCTCGATACCTGGTTTTCGTCTGCCCTCTGGCCCTTTTCGACGCTGGGATGGCCGGATCAGACACCTGAACTCAAAACCTATTATCCGACCTCTACGTTGGTCACCGGCCTCGATATTCTGTTCTTCTGGGTGGCCCGGATGATTATGATGGGTCTGAAGTTCATGGGCGATGTGCCGTTCAAGGACGTCTATATCCACGCCTTGGTCCGGGATGCCGAGGGCCAGAAGATGAGCAAGTCAAAAGGCAACGTGATCGACCCGCTTCACGTCATGAATCAATTCGGCACCGATGCGCTGCGATTCACACTGGCATCGATGGCCTCGCCCGGACGCGACATCAAGCTGGCGGAAGAACGGATCGAGGGGTATCGCAACTTTGCCAACAAGATCTGGAATGCCGCGCGCTTCGGCCTGATGTATCTCGACGGGACACGCACCGCCCTTCCTCCGGCACAACGAACCTTCCCCGACCGGTGGATCCTGAGCCGCCTGGACCAGACGATTCACACCGTCACGTCGGAGCTGGAATCCTACCGGTTTGATCGCGCCGCCGGGACGCTCTACCACTTTATCTGGCACGAGTACTGTGATTGGTATCTGGAATTGATCAAGCCTGTGTTGCAGGACCCCGCACACTCCGATGGGCCAGGCACCAGACAGACGCTGGTCGAGACACTCGAAACGACGATGCGGCTGCTGCATCCTTTCATGCCTTTTATTACCGAAGAGATCTGGCAGACCATTCCACATGAAGGAGACAGCATCGTCCTCCAGAACTATCCGGTTTCAAACCACACCTGGTCATCACCCGATGCAGAACGGCAGTTTGCGCTGCTCGAACAGACCGTTGGACTCATCCGCACCGGCCGGGTTCTGTTGAATTATCCGCCGGGACAGCACATTCCGTTTTATATCGACCATGATGACCGGAATAGACATGAGCAGCTCCATCAAATCCAGCAACACCTGGCTCACCTAAGCCGTGGCGAAGCCGCCATTACTGCGTCGAAGGATTGGTCGTCGGTGAAACTGCTGCGGCTCGTCACAGAAGGTCTTTCTGTCGGAATCACGGTCTCCGGCGATGTCGATCTGCACAAAGCGCTCGACCGCTTGGCGAAACAACTCGGGGAGAACGACAAGGAATCTCAACGGCTGAACGGCAAACTGAACAATGCAGAGTTCGTGTCGAAGGCCCCGCCGGAGGTCATCACCGAGCACCAGGAACGGGTACGGACGATGGCCCGTGACCGTGAGCTCCTGGCCGGCAGCGCACAGCAGTTGCGCACCATGCTGGGAACCTGACCGATGGTACAGCTTCCCGCCGCAGACATCCGCCGCGCCGTTCGGCTTGGATTAGAAGAGGACCTCGGACAAGGCGATGTGACCACCGCCGCCCTTTTCCCGAAACCGGTTCCTGCCCGCGCTGAAATCATCGCCCAGCAGCCGATCGTCGTGGCGGGACTGGCCGCAGCCGTGCAAACATTTCTCGGGGTCGATCCGACCCTCACGCTCACAGTCGTACGGCGGGACGGCGAACAAGCCAGGACCGGCGAGCCGATCCTATCCATCGCCGGTGACGGGCGAGCCATCCTGCAGGCGGAACGGGTCGCGCTGAATTTTCTCCAGCATCTCTCCGGGATCGCCACACTGACACACCGGTTCTGTCGCGCGGTCAAGGGCCGTTCCATCGACATTATGGATACGCGAAAAACATGGCCCGGCTGGCGAGCCATTCAAAAATGGGCTGTCGCGCTCGGCGGCGGCGTGAATCACCGGATGTCGCTGGGAGACGGGATGTTGATCAAAGACAATCATCTGGCGCTTCTCAATCGAGGCCCGCAGACGGTTCGCGCGGCATGCCGGTTAGCCAAAACATACAAGCCCGGCACCATGCCGGTCATCGTCGAAGCAGAATCTCTCTCCGAAGTTCGGCAGGCCCTCGCCGGCAAAGCCGATATCATTCTCCTGGATAACATGACGCCCGCCATGGTGCGCCGCGCAGTCACGCTCATCAAGGGCCGCGCAGTCATCGAAGTCTCCGGCGGTATTACCATGAAGAATGTCCGGGCCATGGCAGCGATGGGAATCGATCGGATCTCGATCGGCGCGCTGACCCACTCTGCACCGGCGGTGGCGTTAAGCCTGGTCATGACCCGGACAGGCCGTCGGCGCTGAGCCATGCCGCTCTCTGCTCCTCTCACACTCGATAATATTCGCAGCACCTTGGCGACCACCGCGTTGGGACAGTGCCTCTACCTGCATCAGGAACTCCCCTCGACCAATTCCGAAGCCCTGGCACTGGCCCACGCAGGCGCCGCCCACGGAACCGTCGTCGTAGCTGAAAGCCAATCGGCTGGAAAAGGCCGGCGGACACGCACCTGGTACTCTCCTCCCGGCGCCAATATCTATTGTTCTGTCGTTGTCCGTGGAATCGGACCGGAGTGTGCGCTGGCTGAATGGCTGTCATGGGTCCCGCTGACCAGCGCCCTGGCGGCGGCAGAAGCAGTCCAGACAGTCACGTCGCTGTCGGTCTCCTTGAAGTGGCCGAACGACCTGCTGTTGCATGAACGGAAAGTCGGCGGCATTCTCTGTGAGAGTTCTCATGTCTCCGCCGCAGACCCGACCGTCGTGATCGGAATCGGCCTCAATGTGAATATGCCGCATGAGTCTTTCCCCGACGAACTGCGTTCGATCGCGACATCCTTATTCGAAGTCGCACGTCATCCAATCGACAGAAACCGGCTCATCGCTCAGCTGTTATTCGAACTTGAACAGGGCCTGAATGAGCTGCGCTCCCACGGATCTGAACGGTTGCGCCGGGCCTATACTGCTCGCTGCAGCACACTCGGCAGGCGCGTGCGTGCGCTCATAGGGCCTGAGCAGGAACTGCTCGGCATGGCTGAATCCATCTCCACCGACGGCGCACTGCAAATCCGGCCCACATCCCCGGCTCCGGCAGGCCCGCCGCTCATCGGCATTCGCGCAGCTGATGTGATTCATCTCAGCCGGCTCTAAAAAATCTTTTTTTGACTCCTGTGCCCACCACAGATATCAAGGCTTTGAGGCGACACCAACGAACACGCAGGATGCTCAAAAAGGCCTCTGATCTCACCCTCCCGCCCCGGTGCGCCAAGACGCCCCGTTCCACAGGCAAGGCCGCAGCGAGCGAAG
>MSXM01000021.1:11484-17945 GCA_002083565.1 Nitrospira sp. ST-bin4
ATCAGATGCGAGCGGATAGGTTTCTTGCCTCCATTGGGCTCATCACGTTGAGCCTCTGAGCGATGTGACAACGCCGCTGGCGGACTTTTTCAGCATCCTGCTAGAGAGTAGCGAAATCTTCCACCAGCCAGGTAGAATGCCTCCATGCTGCTGGCCATCGATATCGGTAATACCAACGTCGTCTGGGGAATTTTTGAAGGCCGGACCCTCCTGGCCCATTGGCGATTAGCCACCGATCCCAAGACCACTGCCGATGAGTACGGCATTCTCTGCGCCAACCTGCTTACTCGAAGCGGACGCACAGCGGAACAGATTACCGGCGCTATTATCTCCAGTGTCGTGCCCGCCCTTACGGGCACATTCGAATCGATGATCGGCACCTACTTCGCCTGCACGCCGCTCATCGTCTCCTCGGACATGGATACGGGACTGACGCTCCGATACCAGAATCCCAGGGAAATCGGGAGCGACCGCATCGTCAACGCAGCCGCCGCACATCATAAATTCCAGCGAGACCTCATCATCGTCGATTTCGGCACCGCTACGACTTTTTGCGCGGTGACGCACGCCGGCGAATATCTGGGCGGAGTCATTGCACCGGGGCTCGGCATCTCAGCCGAGGCGTTGTTCGCCCGCGCAGCCAAATTGAGCAAGGTTGAGCTGGCCCGCCCCAAAACCGTCATTGGAACCGATACGGCAGGAAGCATCCAATCCGGGCTCCTCTTCGGCTACGCCGGACTCGTAGACGCCCTTGTCCGGCGAATGGAACAGGAACTGGGCCGCCCCTTCTATGTGATTGCGACAGGCGGGTTAGCCTCGGTGGTTGCTCCGGAAACATCGTCGATTCGCAAAGTGGAACCCCTGCTGACCTTAGAGGGGCTCGAATTTCTCTTCCGGCGCACACACAGTGCATGTTCAGACACTGAACCACGATAACTCATCTCGCGAGACTATTTTCCAGGACATTTCTTCCTCCTCCTGTTGACTTCCCATCTCCTATGGATATCTGCTGCCCTGTATAGGTATCGATGTGGACCAAGAACAGAACAATTCAGAGGAAACAGTGAATACAATCGATGATTTAGGGAGTGGCGCCTCTGAAACACGCGAGCCTGGCGCAACCACTGCAGACCCCATTCTTCTAGAAACACAGCAGGCGCTCGCCGCAAAAGCAGAGGAAGCGAAGGCTTTCAACGATAAATATCTGCGATTGGCGGCGGAGTTTGAGAATTACAAGCGGATGGCCCAGCGTGATCAGAGGGACCAGATCAAATTCGGCAATGAACAGTTGTTGAAGGAGTTATTGCCGGTCGTCGACAACCTGGAGCGCGCAATTAAGGCGGCACGCGACGACAAAGGAGGCAGCTCAGCCGTGGTTCAAGGCGTCGATCTAACCCTTAAGCAATTGTCGAGCTGTCTCGCAAAATTCGGCGTTCAGGCAGTGGAAACGATCGGCCAGGCATTCGACCCTGCCACGCACCAAGCAGTCTCGCATCAGCCGTCCAACACAGTACCGCGCGATCATGTGATCGACGAGTTTCAGAAAGGCTACCGGCTGCATGATCGTATTCTCCGGGCTGCCATGGTCAGTGTCTCGGCCGGGTCCACACAGACAGACGGGCATGAATCAACTTCGCACTAACGGATTGTCGCTATCGGGAAGGAAGGAGTCTACCAATGGGTAAAGTCATCGGCATCGACCTCGGCACTACCAACTCATGCGTCGCGATTATGAGCGGCGGGGATCCTGTCGTCATCGCCAACGCCGAAGGGAGCCGCACCACTCCATCCGTCGTGGCCATTACGGACAAGGCCGAACGTCTCGTCGGGCAAATCGCAAAACGGCAGGCCATTACCAACCATGAAAACACCATCTTCTCGGTCAAGCGCCTCATGGGGCGCAAGTTCAAGAGCCGTGAGGTCCAGGAGGCCATGAAGCGCCTTCCTTATAAAGTCGTCGAAGCCGACAACGGCGATGCCCACGTCGAATTGCGCGGCAAGCGCTACAGCCCGCCGGAAGTGTCCGCCATGATTCTGCAGAAGATGCGGCAGACCGCAGAGGATTACCTCGGCGAAAAAATCACCGAAGCCGTCGTCACCGTTCCGGCCTATTTTGACGACAGCCAACGGCAAGCCACAAAAGACGCGGGGCAGATTGCCGGCCTGAACGTGCTCCGGATCATCAATGAGCCGACTGCCGCCTCGCTCGCCTACGGACTCGACAAGAAGAAGGATGAGCGCATCGCGGTCTACGACCTTGGCGGCGGCACCTTCGATGTGTCCGTGCTGGAAATCGGCGAAGGTGTGTTCGAGGTGAAATCCACCAACGGCGACACCTACCTGGGCGGCGATGACTTCGACCTGCGCGTGATGGATTGGCTGGTAGACGAATTCCGGAAAGACCAGGGAATCGATCTCCGCAAAGACCGTATGGCACTCCAACGCCTTAAAGAGGCAGCGGAGCGGGCCAAGATCGAACTGTCCTCATCACAGGAAACTGAAATCAATCTCCCCTTCATCACGGCAGACGCGAGCGGCCCCAAGCATTTGGTGACCAAGCTCACCAGGGCCAAGCTGGAACAACTGGTGGACGATTTGATCCAACGCACCATTGAACCCTGCCGGAAGGCGATGTCCGACGCTGGCGTAACTGCGAAAGATATCCAGGAAGTCGTGTTGGTCGGCGGCATGACCCGCATGCCCAAAGTCATTCAAGTCGTCAAAGAGTTTTTCGGAAGAGAACCGCACCGGGGCGTGAACCCCGACGAAGTCGTCGCCATCGGCGCCGGTATTCAAGGCGGCGTGCTCAAGGGCGAAGTCAAGGATGTGTTGCTGCTCGACGTGACGCCGCTGTCGCTCGGCATTGAAACGCTCGGCGGCGTGTTCACCAAACTCATCGAGCGCAACACGACCGTTCCCACGAAGAAAAGCCAGACTTTCTCAACCGCCGCAGACAATCAAACGGCGGTGACGATCCGGGTCTTCCAGGGCGAACGGGAAATGGCCAATGACAACAAGCTGCTCGGCCAGTTCGACCTGGTCGGCATTCCCATGGCTCCACGCGGCATGCCGCAGATCGAGGTATCCTTCGACATCGACGCCAACGGCATCGTCCATGTGGCGGCCAAGGATCTGGCCACCCAGAAAGAGCAGTCGATCCGGATCACGGCTTCGAGCGGCCTGAGCAAGGACGAGGTCGAAAAACTCGTCAAGGATGCCCAGTCCCACACCGAGGACGACAAGAAACGGCGCAAACTCGCCGAAGCCAAGAATCAGGCCGACAATCTGGTTTATCAAACAGAAAAAAATATCACGGAATACGGCGACAATGTGACGGCGGAAGAAAAAACACAGATCCAAGACGCCGTCGCGGCGCTGAAGAAAGCGCTCGAAGGGACGGACGCCGAGGCCATCGAGGCGGCGACGCAAACGCTCACCACGGCCTCGCATAAGCTGGCCGAAGCCATGTATAAGAAAGCCTCGGCCACAGCCGGCCCCCAGAGCACCGCGCCTGGAGGACAGGGCGCAGCGGGAGACGGAGCCGGTTCTGCCAAGACCGATGAAAAGGTCGTCGACGCAGAGTTTGAAGAAGTGGACAAGGACAAGAAGTAGCCTACAATACGTCTCAGAGAGGCCGAGGCTGCGTCGATGACACGACACCTCGGCCTCTCTGTATAACGTGAGCACTGATATCCGTGAGCAAACGCGATTACTACGATATCCTCGGCGTCGAGAAAACCGCATCCGACGACGAACTCAAGAAGGCCTACCGAAGGATGGCCCGCCAGCACCATCCTGACTTGCAAACCGGCGACCACCAGAAAAAATCCGCCGAAGAGAAGTTCAAAGAAATTAACGAAGCCTACGAAACCCTCAGCGACCAGGACAAACGCAAGCGGTACGACATGTTCGGACATGCCGGAGCGCAACAGGGCGCCGGCGGATTCGACGGATTCGATTTCAACCGCGGCGGATTCGGCGACGTCTTCAACGACATCTTCGAAGATTTCTTCGGACAATCCCGTGGAGGCGGCCGCACCGAACGGGGAAGCGACCTTCAATACAATCTCGAGTTGTCCTTCGAAGAAGCCGTCTACGGCAAAGAGGCGAAGCTCAAGATTCCCCGCTGGGAGGGCTGTGTCGACTGCAACGGTACCGGAGCCAAATCGGCGTCATCCATCAAAACCTGCCCCAGCTGCAAAGGCGCGGGACAGCTTCGTTTCCAACAAGGATTTTTCAGCGTCAGCCGGCCCTGCGGCCAATGTAACGGCGCCGGACAGATCGTGACGGAACCCTGTCCGGTCTGCCAGGGCCGCCAGCGCGTCTATAAAGAGCGGACGATCGCCGTCCATATTCCCGCCGGTATCGAAACCGGCATGAGACTCAGGCTGTCCAATGAAGGCGAGCACGGTGCCAATTCCGGTCCTCCCGGAGACCTGTATGTGGCGATCACCGTCAAGCCCCATCCGATTTTTCAGCGGAAAGGCCTCGACATCCTGTGTGATGTGCCGATCAATCTCGTGACGGCCGTGCTCGGCGGAAAGGTGGAAGTGCCGACGCTCAAAGGCGATACCGTCATCAAGATTCCACCGGGAACCCAGCAGGACAAGGTGCTCAAGATCAAGGGACTCGGCATTCCCAGCCTCAAAGGCGGAGCAACCGGCGATCATCTGTACACGATTAAAATACAAATCCCCACCAAATTGACCGCCAGACAAAAAGAGCTGCTCACGGAGTTCGCCAAAGAAGGCGGCATGTCCATGGAAGCCGACGGCGACGGGTTCTTCGACAAGATGAAGACGTTTTTCGAGTAGACCGCGACAGTCTATCCATACCCGGATCTCCAGAGCTCCCCATGCCCGTCTTTTTTGTACCCTCTGAGTGCATCGCGTCACCAACCATCTCAATTACCAGCGACCTGCTGATCCATATGCGGGATAGTCTCCGCATCACCGTGGGCGAGATTGTCCTATTCGGCGACGGGGCGAGCCACCGGTACCGGACGGAAATCACCGAGGTCTCCAAACGGGCAATCACCGGACGCATTCTCGAGACAGTCCAGGAACCGCCCCGCCATTCTCTCCGCCTGATCCTCGGCCAATCCCTACTTAAGGGCGAAAAGATGGACTGGGTGATTCAGAAAGCAGTTGAACTGGGTGTGGATGAACTCGTGCCGGTCGAAAGTAGGCACAGTGTCGTACAACTCAGAGCCGACCGTATTGATTCACAGATCGCCCGGTGGCAGCGCATCGCCCTGGAAGCAGCGCAGCAGTCCGAACAGTGGCGCCTACCGGCCATCGCCCCGCCGCAATCCCTTGAAGCCCTTCTGAAAAGCCGTGTGACCGGCACGGTGGCGCTCATGCTTGCCGAACGGCTGGAAGGCAAGAGTCTGCGAACGGTCGAACTCCCGAAAGATGCGACTGGCTCCGTGCTGATCTTGATCGGGCCGGAGGGGGGCTGGAGCAAGGAGGAAATGCGGATGGCCGAACAGGCTGGAATCGAACAATTGACCCTTGGTCCACACATCCTACGAGCCGAAACCGCCGCCATCGCCACCATCAGCATCCTCCAATCCCGCCTCGGCCAGCTGGGATAAACGGTGGAAAGGCCGGCGGGAAGAACAGACGCACGCGCAAAATGACGCGCAACACCTCAGTACTCAGGTTTGGACCCCTCTGTCCTGCGCATGCATTACACCCAATTTTCTAGCCGGAGACCGGGAACATGCCGAAACTCTCTGAGATTGTTGCTCACAAGCCTGACCCCAAGGCTCAATGCATGGGCCGCGATGAGCATGTCCATCGAACCAATAGGAGTCCCCTTAGCCTCTAGTTGCTCACGCAAGCGACCATATGACCAGGCTGCTGTCTGGTCAAACCCAGCGACCTGAAGTGGGGCAAGAAACTGCTCAAGGGCATGGCGATTCTTGGACAAATAACGGCTCTTGCTGACTCCATACGCCAATTCAGCTGCCGTGATACTGGAAATCCCAATGTCGCCGACAGAGTGAGACAGAAAACGTTCAATAATGGAGGGAGGCTGTTGTTTGATGAGGTAGATGCAGATGTTGGTATCTAGCATCAGCTTCATGCAAAGGAGCGCTTTCGTTTCTGGATCGGGGGCTGCTGCCTCCCCTCTTCCATGAAGTCGTCGGTAAACATGGCGAGACTGTCCGTAAGTGGCTGCCACGTCTCTTTCTTTGGGCGAATGACGAGCGTATTGCCACGCCGCTGAATCTCGACCTCGTCACCCTCCAACTGAAATTCGCGTGGGATTCGCACAGCTTGGCTGTTGCCGCTCATAAACAGCTTGGTCTTCTTCTTCGTCGCCACCGCAATCCTCCATGAAATGTATATACGGGATGATATACGGACGGCCATTCTCTGTCAATGGAGATTGGGAGAGGATCTGGGCAACCAGGGGTCAGAAATAATGGGGCCAGCAACTGTCTTAAAAATCAA
>MSXM01000022.1 GCA_002083565.1 Nitrospira sp. ST-bin4
TCGTTGAGCGTCGGGATGAATTCGCTTCCGAGAAACGGCATCAGGCTGAGGCTGGCGAGCAGGCCCCCGATTGCCAGCGCCACCACCACATTTCTATGCCCAAGCGCCCATCGAAGCGCCGGCGCATAGATCCCTTTCAATTGACGGACGATCCAGGGATCGTGCTCCGGCCCCCGCTTCAGCATCAAGGAACAGAGAACAGGGGACAGTGTCAGCGACAAGACGAGCGACACCAATAGCGCGATCATGATGGTGTAGGCCAGCGGCTTGAACATCTTGCCTTCCATCCCATGAAGCGAGAGCAACGGGAGGAACACCAGGATGATAATGAGAATCCCGAATACCACGGGCTGACCCACTTCCTTGACGGCGTCCGTGATCACGCGCAGTCGAGGCACTGTCGCAGTCGAATGGTCCGAAAGATGACGATAGACGTTTTCCACGACAACGACCGAGCCGTCTACGATCATGCCGATCGCGATGGCCAGTCCGCCCAGCGACATGAGGTTTATCGTCAACCCGATTTGCCCCATGATGATAAAGGTGGCCAACGGCCCCAACAACAGCGTGCCGACAACGATCACGGCGCTGCGAACATTGCCCAGAAAGAGGAACAGCACCACAATGACCAACACCACGCCCTCGGCCAGCGACTTGTAGACGGTAGTCAACGCGGCGGTGATCAATTCGATCCGGTCGTAAAACGGGACAATCCGAAGCCCGTCCGGCAGCAGCCGTTTCGCATGGATCTCGTCGATGCGGGTTTTGATGCCCTCGACGACGTCGCGCGCGTTGCCGCCTCGCAGCATCAGGACAATCCCGCTCACCACCTCGCGATCACCGTTCAAGAGTGTGGCGCCGTGCCGGACGGCATGGTCGATGAGCACCTGCGCAATATCGCCCACGAACACGGGCGTGCCGCCGGTTTCTTTCACGACAATCCGTTCGATGTCCTGAAGCGAACGGATTCGGCCCACACCCCGCACGATGTACTTCTCGTCATGTTTTTCCAAAATATTGCCGCCAGCGTTGGCGTTGTTGTTGGCCACCGCCTGGAACACTTCATGCAGCGTGATGTTGTACTTGCGCAGCATGGCGGGCTCAACCAGGACCTGGTATTGCTTGACATAGCCCCCCATTGAATTGACATCGATCACCTCGGGAGTACTCTTCAACAACGGTCGAATGACCCAATCCTGGATGGTGCGTTCATGGATCAATCGCTGATTGTCCGCTGTCGCATCCACGGGTAATCCCCGCGGGCTCTCAAGGTAATACTGAAACACTTCGCCAAGACCCGTGCTGTTCGGAACCAGCATCGGATCCGCGCCGGAAGGCAAAAGTTCTTTGACCTCGAGGAGCCGCTCGAGAACCAGCTGGCGCGCTAGATTGATGTCCATCGAGTCGTCGAACACAATCGTGACGAGCGAGAGACCGACCTTGGTGAGCGACCGCATTTCGGTCAGCGCGGGAACGCCCGTCAATTGAAGCTCGATCGGATACGTCACCAGGCGTTCGACTTCAGGCGGCGACAGACCCGGCGCTTTGGTGACCACTTGCACCAGTACGCTGGTCACGTCCGGAAATGCGTCGATGGGGATGGTTCTGAACGCGTAGATGCCGCCGGCACCGACAATGACGGCGACGATCACAACGAGAAGGCGCTGGCGGAGAGAAAAGTCGAGGAGACGCGAGACCATCAGGCCTGTTTCTTCAGAAGTTCGGACTTCAAGACGAAGGCGCCGTGAGTCACAATCAACTCTCCCTCAGTGAGACCGGTGAGAATCGAGGTGGACGTTCCATTGGACTCTCCGATTTGGACGTCACGGACTTCATATTCACTCGCACTGCGTTGCACAAAGACGAACGTCCGGCCCTGATCCCGCTGCAGCGCAGCCTCCGGCACGGCCAACCGGTCCGGCTGCGCCTCGGAATACAGACGGACCGTAGCAAACATTTCAGGTTTGAGCCTGCCGTCTGTATTCGGAAGCTCCAGTCGAAGCTGCATCGTGCGGGTCACAGGATCCAGCACATCCCCCACATAGGTGATCGTGCCTTTGAAGACCTCCCCTTGATAGGCATTGATCCGCACCTCTGCCTGCATACCGCCCGACGCATGGACGGCATGGACGAAGGGAATGTCCTTCTCCGCGATGTTGGCCTTGACCCAGACTTCTGAGAGATCCGCGATGACAAATAGGTTTTCCGTCGTTTCAACGACTTCCCCTCGTGTCAACTTACGTCCGATCACCCGTCCGGCAAAAGGGGCCACGATCGGCACGACAGAACGGATTTCACGGGTTCGCTCAAGCCGGCGGAATTCTTCGTCGTTCATGCCGAGCAATTTTAGCCGATCATGCGCTTCATTGGACTCGGCCTGGTTACTGAGCAACTCCGCCTGCCGCCGCTGCGCCTCCGCCTCGCCGATTACCTTTTCTTCCAGCAGGAACTTGGCTCTCGCATAGGACTGTTCGGCAACATGGAGCCTGGCTCGCGCCTTCAGATACGCCGACTGGGCCAATCCCAGTTCGCTGCTGTATAAGATGGCGAGAGGCGTGTTTGCTTTGACCTCCTGCCCGAGATCCGCATACACATCAACGACACGGCCTCGAACAAGCGTCGTGATCTCAGCCATGTTGTGTTGATCCGGCTGCACGATGCCTGGAAAGTCACGATACGTTCTAAAATCGCTTCGCGTGACAGATTGAACCACGAGCCCGGCACGGGACGACTCTTCTGCAGACAGCGTCACCAGCCCGGACGATGGGGCAGCAGCAGGAGTCTTACTGGCGCTCACATCGTTTGGCGCTCCGTCACAACCTGACTCCACCGCCGCGACACCGAGCCCCAGGCTGAACAGCACCTCACGGATATATGGAAAAGATCGCTTCACTGGACCTGCTCCCATGCCGTTCGTATGGATGGACCGTCAAGAGAACGATCACAATGTCCCCCCCACTGCCTGCTCAAGCCGGGCCAAAGACACCGAAAGATCATGCCGTGCCTGCGCGTAGTCCAACAAGATTTGCCGCTGCACGCGCTGCGCGTCAAGGACTTCCAGAAGGCTTGATGCCCCTTGTTGAAAGCTGAACTGGGCCAACCGGAGCGCTTCCTGGGCTTGCTTGAGCAGCCCCTTATCAAAAACATCGATCAGTTCAGCCGTGGTCCGCGCGTCCTGGTAATGTTGATGGACCGCTCTGGCTAATTCATTGCGCGTCCGCAGCAATTCCGCTTCTTCACGGCGCTTTGCGCCCAGGGACGAGGTGATTTCTCCCTGGCGTCGATACCAGAGCGGCAAGGGAACCGAGAGTCCCCCCGCAAAGGCTTCACGCCCCATCTCACGCCACACCCCTCCGTTGACCGTAACGGTCGGCATCCGCGATTGCCGCTCGAACTCGATTTTCCAATCCGACTGTTCCACCGACTTCAGCAAGCGCTGAATGGTTGGATGCTGATCCATCATACGTGACATTAATCCTTCGATGTGCAACTCTCTCGGAATCCCTGTGAAGTCGCCTTGCACCACATAGGCCGATCCCAATGTCCCGCCGGTCAGCGTGTCCAGCACGACCCGATTGACCCGGACCGCATTATCTGCGCGGGCAACTTGCTGTCTGGCTTTCAGGACTTCGACCTCGGCCTTGATTGATTCAAATTGCGGCGCTTCTCCCGATTTCACCCTGGCCCTGACGATGCGCGCGACCCCTTCGACGGTGTCAAGATTCTGTTTGGCAAGTGCAGCGGATTGTTGCGTCAACAACAAGCCGTAAAATGCCACCTTGACCTGCGACGTGAGATTCAGCCTCGTCTCCACCATGCCGACATTGGCAGTCGCCAGCCCCAAATCTGCTACCTGCTGCCGGGCCGACCGCATTCCCGGCCATTCGACCGGCTGTCCTACTGTCATATTGTACTCCGTGAGCGATTGACGGTCCGGCGATGCCCCGATGCCCGCCCGTCCCGCATCACGCAGCTCACCGTGCCCCGTGTATCCCATGACGGTCGGGTTCGGATATGCCCCGGCTGTAGTCTGCTGCCCGCGCTGCTGCTCGATCTGCCCTTCTGCGGAAAACACCAGGGGGTTTTTGGCCAAGGCCAGATCGACAATGGCATCAAGCGTATAGTTCTGCACCCCGGATTCTGCCGACACGTTGGGCACGGCCCACAAGAGGCCGAGTTGCAGTACACCCATCATACATCCAAGCGAAAGAACCGACCGCATGCTCATCCACGCAACGGGCTGGCCATGACTCTTATTCGATGCAGTTACCATCTGGAGATTTTAATCTTTATTCTCACGCGATTGATATAGAATTTGACTATAGGGCAGACCGCCATAACTTTTCAATGGACATACACGCTCATTACATGACACTTTTGTCCGGGAAATGTTTGTGGTTTTGAGCTTCTGGAGTATCCTTAATCTGACAACACGAAACATGAAACCCAAAACTCGCAACTCCGTTCGCCGACACAGTATATCGCCGATTGCAGTAGAAGCGGTCATACGTACTGTGGGCTAGGATACCGTCGGGAGAGCACTCAGATAGAATGCCGAAATCGCCGCTGTCGCAGCGACATTCAACGAGTCGACTTCTCTGGCCAGCGGAATTGTAAACCTGACCGCGGAGCGTTTCACGATATGTTCCGCCAATCCCTCCCCCTCATTGCCGACCGCAATCATGAGCCGGTGGGGAATAGCTCGAATGTCCATCAGGGAAACCGCACCCGGCGAAGGCGCCAGAGCGGAATACATCACGCACCGGTGTTTCTCGAACACTCCGGCGTCCGATCCCCTGAAAACTGGGAGGGTGACAACAGTACCGGCCGCAGCGCGAACGACTTTGGGGCCGAAGGGATCTGCGGAATCGGGACTCAACCAGACACCCGTAAGGTTCAGCGCAGCGGCGGTCCGAATGATCGCTCCCACGTTCGCCGGATCTCGCAGCCGATCTCCATAAATTCCCAATACCCTGGCTTGCCCCAGCAGACGGCTTTCATCCCATTGCGGCTGTCTGACGACGGCCAACAATCCCTGTGGCGCCTCAACATCGGACAGCTGGTCGAAAACGGCATCTGAGCAGGTATACTGGCGGACTGCCAGCGTGGATCGGGCCTGCCGCCCTTCGTCACTTTCCGTTTGGAGATAACGCGGCGCCATCGTCAGACTGATGATGGCTTGAGGGTGCCGACAAATTGCATCGAGGCAGGATTTGGCGCCTTCCAGAACGAAGGCGCCTTCCTCTATCCTGGTATTCTTATCGCGAAGAAGAAGCCGGATGAGCGCACGCTGCCGCTGCGTCAGGGTTTGAAGAGGGGGCGCTACGTCCACCTGTACTCCGCCAATGCCCGTAGCCTCCTTCGCACCACGCACCGGAAACGACTTACCGCCGTCTCCGCTCAGCCGCTGCTTCTGCCGCACGGATACGCTGGGCTCTGGCCTTCGCCCGCTTCAACGCAGTCAGCTTTCCCCTGGTCCGGGTCTGCTCAAACTGCAACTGCTCCAGCTGGGATTTCAGATGCGCTTTCTCTCGCTTGTGCAGGTCTGCGCATTCGGCCTTGGACAGCATCGTCCAATCCCCGGTGCTCCTTGCGCGCTTGATTCGCTGATCCAGTGACTCCCGAAGCTGCCGCGACCGCATCGTCATCAGTGACTTCAGGGCCTGTTGCCGGCGCTGCACTTCTTCTTCTTCAGCCATAATGCCGCGAATATCGGTTCCCAACATGGTCCCACCACCTCCTTAATACACTACTAGATAATCTGACCAAGCCGAAGTGCATTTTAACCGATTTCACCCCTCATCTTCCAGTTCGGGAAATGTCCCAGAAGCCATTGAATCATTGAGATAATTACCATTCTTCGCGAGACCGTTGAACCGATCACCCCTTGTCTGTATCATCGCACTATGTCTATCGGCCCCCTGATTCAAGCCTGGAGACTCTCGAAAAAACACTCCCTTGAGTCGTTGTCGGACCTGGCCCACATTTCATCCGCGCTTCTTGAACAGATCGAATCAGAACAAGCGGATCCCTCCACCGCAACAGTCCAAGCATTGGCGGGAGCCCTTCGCATTCCACCGGCCTGGTTATTCGACGATCCCCGCTCATTTGATTATCTGTTTCAAGATGCAGAGGATCCGGACGAGCCGCCCCCCTCTCGCATCGATCCAGTCACAGATCGAATTCTAGCCGGCTCGCGAATGGACCGATCACTCTACGTTCTCCTCACGGCACTCATGCAAGCCGGCGATCCAAAACTATTGCGCGCAGCTGAGATGAGTCTGCGGAGTCTGGCAAAACAAGCCCGTCAAGCCTCTGTCCCCTGGCTCCAACGCCCGTCCGGACACTTTGAGCCTCCAAGCGACTGAGCCCGCATGTTTCATGACGCGCCTACTACAACCACGACACGTCGCTCGTGAAGCGTATCTCGTCCTTCGACTATGCTCAGGAGGGTGAGCCAGTCGAACCGTATCTCGCAAACAACAACGACAAAGAACAGAACTGCAGACGCCTCATGAGTAAAGCAGGGTAACAGGATGCCGGGAAAATCAGCCGGTGAAGACCTGTATGGATTTCAGCAGGTCTCTGCTAACCACCTGTCGTTTCGAATCGCCGTCGCCGGATCCGGCGATCGACTGCTGCTGTGTTTGCACGGATTCCCGGAGTCGGCTGTTTCCTGGCGCCATCAGATCACACCCATGGCGCACGCGGGGTATCGTGTCTGGGCCCCGGACTTGCGGGGCTACGCCGGCACGACCAGACCGGTAGGCCTTGATGCCTATCGCATCGAAACATTGCTGGAAGATGTGACCGCACTGATTGAGGCTGCCAAGACATCCCGTGTCGTCCTGGTCGGGCACGACTGGGGGGGAATCATCGCCTGGCTATACGCGATGCGATATCCGGCTTATCTGGAATCGCTGGTCGTCTTGAACGCCCCGCATCCCGCCCGCTTCGAGCATGAGTTGCGTCACTGGCGGCAGTTCCACCGATCCTGGTACGCGGCACTGTTTCAAATCCCCTGGTTTCCCGAAACCGTGCTGGCGGCCGGTCGTGCACGCGGAATCGGTGCGATCTTCGAACGCATGCGGGTTCAGCCCGAACATCTTCCGGACGATATCATACGCCTGTACCGGCAACAGGCTTGTGCCCCGGGTGCGCTCACCGCCATGCTGAATTACTACCGTGCCGCCCTGCGGGGAGGCGGCGCCGCCCGCCAGCGCAAGCTAGGCTATCCAGTCATTGATATCCCGACACTCATCATCTGGGGCCTGCAAGACCAGGCCCTCGCGCGCGAGAACCTCGACGGCCTGGAGAAATTCGTGACCAATCTCACGGTCGTACGGCTGGAGAACTCAGGACATTTTGTGCACCAGGACGATCCCCAGCGGGTCACCCATGAAATCCTCAGCTGGTTACAAAGCCGGGATGAGCGTTGATGACCCGACGTCCGCACTCCGGGTACACATCACTTCTCTCCAAGAAACCCTCTCTGAAGTACCAGTCCCACAGCGCGAGGTTGGTGTCTTTCTGGATATCCCTATGGCCAGCCTGGTAAAAGATAGCGGTGATCTGGTTATTGCTGACCGATCCCAAAAGGACCACCGCGCGATGATGTCACTTCTGAGAACCATCGGATTGCACGCTCATGCCACCTTGGAATGCACAAGGAGAGTGCGACGCATCATTCGCTGCGCCTGCCTTACGACGACATTGCTAGTGACCATCGCCATCGTGGCTCAGCCGGTGTACGCCGCAGGCGGTGGCCAGACGAAGTTCAAGCGTACCTCGACACAATACATTGCGGCATTGGGCGATCCCGGATCAACTTCAGGAAATGGCGCGCAATCGTGGGGTCTGTGGCCACTGGACCCAGGTCCTCGAGGCGTGAAGCTAGACCGCTATCCATCACTAACAAATTCCGGTGGCGTCGCCCCGGCGCGTTGGAAGTTCGACGAAACTGACTGGTGGCTTGAGGAGCACGGCTTGCTCATGGAGCAACCGACCGTTCCACTCCCGTCCGGCAAATATGTGGTCACAGGTGCCCGGAAGGTAACGGCCGTGCTGACCATTCATCCCGCCGACAGTCACGGCGACAGACGCTGGGAGCTCGATCAAGGCGCGACGCTCTACGATGTGACTCACCTGGCCTGCCGTTCCGCGCGCTATACACCGGCGACAGTGGGCGGTTCGTGCTCACCGGCCAACGCGAAGCAGACAGCATTTCCCGTTGCACCAGGGGGAGCGATGCCCCCGGTCGATGGCTGCACGAAGCAGGACTATGCGGTACTTATCGTAATCGGCGTGGGCGTGGAAGACTGAACACGGTGGCCGTCTACTTGACCACGCCAACTGATGCCGATGTCTCAATCCCGGAACTGAACTGCTCTGAGTACCCGCTCAAGTGCTACAACACCTGCACGATGAAGCACTTTAAATAACGTGTCTCAGGCATGCTGGCGAGGATGGGATGGTCGGCACTTTGGCCCCGTTGTTCGATCAACCGGATCTCGCGCCTGGCGTCACGTGCTGCGAGACGGATGCTCTTCCAGAGGTCTGCCTCGGAGACAGGATGGGAGCAGGAGCTCGTCACCAGAAACCCTTCCGGCTTGAGTAGCTTTAAGCCCAGAATATTAACGTCCTTATACCCGGTCAACGCACGGGGCAGCGCCTGCACACTCCGCGCAAACGCCGGCGGATCGAGGATCACCAGGTCATAGCGCCGCCCGGCCTTGACCAGCTTGCGCATCTCCTCGAACGCATCGGCTTGGCGATAGCTGCAGCGATCCGCCACCTTGTTCATTGTGGCGTGCGTTCGAGCCATGGCCAGTGTATCGAGGCTGACATCGAGGCCCTCCACTGATACGGCTCCGGCGAGCGCAGCATGAATGCCAAAAGCCCCGGTATGGCAGAATACTTCCAGCACCTCAGCTTCAGCCGCAAGTTTGGCCGCGGCCAGCCGATTGTCCCGTTGGTCGCAAAACCATCCGGTTTTCTGTCCCTGTTCCACATCTACGAGAAACTTCGCGGCCCCTTCGTGAATCTCAACTTGTGTCGGGCCACCGCCACGAAGAAATCTACGTTCGAGAGGCAGTCCTTCGAGCACCCGGCTTTTCGTGTCGTTTCTTAGATAGACCGCCTCAGCATTCATCTCCTTCATCAGTATATCGGCCAACAGTTCCTTCCGGCGATCCATACCATAGGACAGAGTCTGCATGACCAACATGCGATCGTACCGATCCACGATCAAACCAGGCAACCGATCCCCTTCTCCGTAAATCAGCCGATAGGCGTTGGTCCCGGTGACAACGCGTTCACGCAGACGAATCGCTTGCTGAATCCTCTTCTTCCAGAACGCTTCGTCAACCGGTTCATCCTCAAATGTGACCAGACGGACCCTGATCTTCGAGTTAGGGTTGAAGAAACCGCGGCCGTAGAACCGGCCATTCGGGTTTACGACATCGACCAGATCACCGGCCAGCGGATCTCCGGCCACGGAGTGAAGATGGCCGGCATAGATCCATACATGCCCCGGCCCATCCAGAATCCGGTGCGCGGCCAGCGTGACTTTCGGTATTTGACGAGGTTCATCTGATCCCATATGTGTCTTATCCAATGCCGAAGGAGGAAAGATCAAGTGCCTGGAAACGGCATCATACCCGTCCCGCGCTCATAAAACTCGCTTGACGCAGCCCCGCCGGTATGTTTTCCTGACTGCGACAGTATTATTGACACGACCTGATCGGATATTGGACGAGTACACATGAGCGGCAAAGCCACTATCGGATCGGCTGTACTGGATCGGCTATATCGCCTCGGCGTCCGCCATATCTTCGGCATTCCCGGCGACTATGTTCTTTCACTCTTTCAACTGATCGAAGCCTCGCCGATCAGGCACATCGCGACGACCCGCGAAGACTGCGCCGGGTTTGCCGCAGACGCGTACGCGCGCATCAACGGAATCGGCGCCGTCTGCGTCACCTATTGCGTCGGAGGATTGAACACCGTCAATGCCATTGCCTGCGCCTATGCTGAACGATCGCCGGTCGTCCTGTTGACCGGCTCACCGGGCCTTTCGGAACGGACACGCACCCCCTATCTGCATCACATGGTCAGGGATTTTTCGACTCAACGGGAGGTGTTCGAGCGCATGACGGTCGCCGCGGTGACGCTCGACGATCCTTTGACCGCCGAACGGGAAATGGACCGGGCCTTTGCCGCGCTCCTGCGCTATCGGCGCCCCATCTATTTGGAAATCCCCCGCGACATGGTGCACACGCCGCTCACCGGCGCCGTGAAACCGATCTGTATCGAAGATGAGCCGAGCGATCCTGCCGCGTTGGAAGAAGCGGTCGGGGAAGTCCGCGCCATGCTCGCCTCGGCAAAACGGCCGGCCATGTTGGTCGGAGCAGAGGTCGGACGATTCGGCCTCCAGGATGATCTCGCGCGATTGGTCGAGCGGATGAACATCCCGATCGCCTCGACACTGCTGGGGAAATCCATCATTCGGGAGGATCATCCACTCTATGTCGGCGTCTATGGTGGACTCATCGGACGGGAAGAAGTTCAGCAGTTCATCAACGATTCCGACTGCCTCTTGATCCTCGGCTCAATCCTCTCGGACGTGGAAGACTTGGACGCGCGCTCGCCGTTGCTCTCCGAAGGCAGAACGATTCACGCAACCGCCGACCGCGTGGCCATCAAACATCACCGATTCGAGTCCATCAAGTTCCAAGACTTTGTCCATGCACTCGTGCAGGCCCCGCTCCCTGCCTTTCCATTGCGGAAACCGCCGGCTCGAACTGTGGCTGCCTCGGCACAGCCCCACCCCGACTCACCGGTGACGTTGGAAGGGCTGTTCCGGCATCTCGACACTGTCTTGACGGACAAGACCCTGGTCATCGCCGATGTCGGCGAATCCCTGTTCGCCGCCGCCGATCTTCATGTACGCCATCGATTTGAATTCCTGTCACCGGCCTACTACACCTCGATGGGATTTGCCGTGCCTGCCGCCCTCGGCGCATCATTTGCCGATCCCGGCCTACGGCCTATCGTGCTGGTGGGGGATGGAGCGTTTCAAATGACCGGAACCGAACTGTCCAGTTGCGTCCGCTATGGACAGGCCCCCATCATCGTGCTGCTGAATAACCGCGGCTATTCGACTGAACGGGAAATCTTGGAAGGCCCGTTCAACGACGTGCATGAATGGCAGTACGAAAACATATTCGCGCTGGTTGGCGGAGGCATCGGATCGCGCGTGAATACGCAACGAGAGTTCGAAGAGCGCCTCGCAGCAGCCTTTGCGGACCAGCGCCGGCCTCATCTCCTCAATGTCCTCCTCAGTCCGAGCGACCGTTCACCCGGCATGGTGCGGCTCGCCCGGCGTCTCGGCAAGAAACTTTCAACGGACAAGCCCTAGCCTGCATTCCGGCAGCGGCTTAATCTTCCTCCGGATTGATAATATGCAGCCCTGCCGTTTTTGATGCGGCTAACAGCTGCGTATCTGCACTGACGACCGTTAATCGTAACGGCTTCAATTCTAACGCCATGGCCAGATGCATCACTTGCGGAGACCGGAGAAACGGATATTCCAAGACAAGTTCCTTGGTCGCCAGGTACGTCTTAATCGTGGGGACGATGAAGTCGAAGAGTCCCTGCTTTGATTCGATTTCGAACTTGTAGAGCACCGAATAGCAATCGTCCCGCGTCATGAGCCCCCCCTGGGCGCGGGTCGACATAATGGAGTAGAAGTCCGTGACCGACCATGTCGGCAGAACCGCCACCTTCCCGCGTTTCACCAACAATTTATTTACGATGCGGGTCCCCCGCTCCATGCTGTACCGCTTGACCAGCGCCGTCGAGTCGAAATAATAGTATGGCATCCCGTTACATCCTCCCCTTCAGAATAATTTCCGCCAACGGCCCCGGGAGCTTGGAGAGACGGTCTTGCAGCTCATCGAGCGGGACTTCTTCATAGCCTTCTTTCCGCAACGTATCGGCGAGATTGCCCTGATTGAAAGAAGCCGTATCCTCCTTCAGACGGTCATTCAACCGCCGCTTCGCCAGACGGCTTGATATTTTCTGTCCTGACTTCGTCAAACCGCGTCCACGGCTGCGTGGAGCACGAATCGAATTTCCTGCTGTCTTGCTCACAATCGTTACTCCTCCTTCTTCTTAAGATAAACTGCTCCCTGACTATCCCGCTGCGCCGATGCATCCTCCCGCGGACAGCCCGCCGGCATGGCCGCCGGTGCCGGCAACGTAGCCTCTCCAAAAATATGCGCGGCAATCGCCGTCGCCGCCTCCGATGACAATTCGCGCTGCGCGACGCGCAGTGTCTTCGCCGTAGCTTCACGCTCCGTCAGATGGCCTTCCTTGCCGCCGCGCGCAACCGCCCCAACCACGCGTCTGGTAGCCGCTTCCACAATGTCAAAGTCACTACACCACCGGACGTATTTGAAATTCGGGTCCTTGACTTGGATGGGAAACAGCCGCACCGTGCCTCGAACAAGCAGTTCCGGCGCTACACCTCCGCCGCCCGCCGCATCGGTTTTTACCGTGAGCCCTTCTCGGATAAGCCCTTCCGTCAGAGCACGCTGAATCGGTTCGGCATGATCGCCGGACACCTGTACGGTCAGCACGAGATTCGTCGCCAGAAACCGTTCAAGCTCATTGGACAACTCGTTCACGTCATAGGCGGCCGCGGTACCTCGTCCGCTCGGACGGATCACGCGCAGATCGGCATTGTAGGCTTCTCGCAGCACAAGATTTCTGGCAGCGCGACGAAGATTGCGGATTTTCCCGAGTTTGTCGGTCATACCCCGCGACTCGGCGACATCCGATTCGACTGCCCGGTCCAGCGCGGCCATCCGATCCATCAACGAGGCCTCGGCTTGGGAGCGGCTCATGACAGCCAGCGCATAGTACAGACCTTTGTCCGCATCATGCCAGGCATCGGCAATTCTGACATTCTCGATGACCTTGTCGGTCGAGACTCTTGTCACGGTATCCAGCGTGAGCCGCCGCTCGGCGTTTGTCGAGCCTCGATTTTCGATCAGAAGATAGGACTCCCAGTCTTTGGCCTGAGCCGTCACTTCCGCCTTAAAGACCCGCGCGATAGCCGCGTACGCCTGGTCGGCCGCACTATTCCGATTATCCGCCTGCCCCACTCCGATCACGTAGTGAGCCGGAGGATAGTCGGAGTCTGCTCCGTCAATCCATCCCGGCTTTGGATTTCCACCAAACCAGGCGCACCCCGATGATGCCGTTCCAATAAGGCAGAGACAGCCCATGGTCAGAAGAGCGCGCCGGAACACGGCTCGGCCATCGTCGATCATTGCATCACACGCTGAATGATAAAAGCGGTTTGGCCTGGCGCAAGGTTGAGAGACCGTTCTGTTCGCCCCGCAGCAGGGCCTTGGCCGGACGGTTGAATCTCCACGCCATAGCGACCAGGAGCGACCCAGGCGCGCGCCACATGAATTTCATCCGGCAATGTTTCCCAGCTACGCTTGTCCGCCTCTTCTGACATCACGGCTAATCCCTTCGTCAGCAGTCCCACAAGAAGTCCGACCCAGGGACCGGCATCTTTCCCTGCGGCCTGATGAGCCCCGATTGTCGCCGCTTCAGCCATCGCAAACTTTGAAGCCGCCCGCGCGAGCGCTTTAGCCGTTATGGCCGGCATACGATCCGCAAGGGTCTTCTCAGCCAACGCCGTCACGTTATGCACGGGCTCCGATCGAACAGTAAGCGCACGCTCTTGCGCGTCCTTCAGTATCACGGTCTCGAACGGCACCCGCGTCTTTTGTGGCACGAGGCGTGGAAGCGCGACACGCACCACGCGCCCGCTGAGCCCGTACAGCACACTGTCCACCACGGCTCTATCCCGCTGACGAGAAGATTGGGACAATCCACGATTGAGCAACACCAGCTGCAACGCATCCAGACTGATCGGAATGTCGAGATAGCGATCCTCTTTCCGTGGAGCGCGGCCATTATAGCTGATCACGACGACTTGAGCGAGATCTCGGCGAGCCGAAGCCGGCTCCCACTCGACATCGGGAAATGTATTCCGATAGTTCTCGAATTCAGCCGTCAGACCGAGTGCTTCAGCCATGCACAGCACATCGGCCCTCAGGGACGGAGGGGACGGGATTCTCAACCATCCATACATCGCCTCATAGGCTTCGAATGCATTGCGGTAGGCGATGAACGCATTATTGAGGTCGCCGGTCGCCTCATACAAGATGCCGCTCACATAGCGGGCAAATCCGTCGTTTCGATAGCCGTTCGGCTCCTTCACCCGGTCGCCAAGCACGTTCAGGCGATGGTCGATGCGCCGCGCCTCTACAAGAGCTTCCGTCAAATTGCCCTGAACTGCGTAATTCAATGCCTTGACCACATTGATCATGACATGTTCGTAGGCCTCGCCTTCGTACGGCAAGGCATTGTCGTTGGTCAGAAATGCGGCGGTTTCGGAACGGATGGTTCTGGTATACAGCCGCTCGACAACCTCTTCAGCCTGTTCCAGCACCATGTTGCTTTGCCGATAGTCTCCCGCCAGTTGAAGGGTCAGACCACGATCCATTCCATACAACAGGCGGCTCTTCTCTCCATACTCCGCCTCCTTCTGCTCGACGATAGAAGCCGCCATCGCAGGGTCGCCTGCAAGCAAACTTTGTTCGATGAGCAGATAGCGATTAACGGAAGGACCGCAGCCGGTCAGGAGAATCAGTCCGGCAAGGAGGCAGGCATAGGAGACTGAAGTGGGACCGCTCCACCGCACACAAGCACCGTGGGCAAAGCGTGAGAGGAAGGCGTTCAACTGGGTCCGTTGAGCCTAAAAGACCGTCCGCTTCTTTTCGACGACTTTCTTGATCTTCTTCTGTCCATACCAGACCTTCGCGTTGCTTTCGAGGTCGATCATCTGAAGATCGACTTGATAAAACACCGCCTTGGTCCCGTCGGCTTCGTCAAGGATCGTTGCAATGGTGCCCTTCATCATGTAATCAGCCCCCGTCTCTTTTCCCGGAGCCTTCTGCGTTTCTTCTCGGGCATGCACCGCCTGCTCTTTTCGTTCGGTCCGGATCTCGTCCCTCTCGCCCTTCCCGGCGACGAACGTGACTTTCTGCGAGTTCGTGAGTTCACGCTCCAAATCCGTGATGAAGGTCCGCACGCTTATATGCTCATGGCTGCTGTTCAGCACGGTTCCGACCACAACCACCGGCTGACGCCGGTTCGCCTGAGTGAAATTGCCGAGCCACGGATATTGCAACGCTTCCTTCACCATCGCCTCGGCCACCATCCGGGAATCGGTATCGTTCCACCGGCCGCTCAAATCCGTCACGACGCCGGCGTCGACACGAGTCACTTTCGTCTCATGCCCGCACCCGGCCAAGGCAAATACCGCACAGAGGACGATCGAATAGGACCGGCGATACCACTGGATCACGTTGACGCTCCGTCAGAGGTTGATGGCTGATTGCCGTACCGTTCGGACACTATCTGACCGCCCGCTTCTCTTCTTCCTTCTCCAGACGATCGAACAACTTATCCGCGTTTTTCCGCACGAAATCACGGACCTGCGCATTCAATTCCTTCGCCTGCTCCAAGTTGTTCTTCATATCTTCAAGACTCAGCTTGGTCAGGACATAATACGTGTTCGTTTTCTCATCTTTGTATCGATCAATGGGACGGACACCACTCAACGTCGCCGTGGTCACAGTCTTGATGGCACGCTCGACATTCTGTTCTTCGGTATTGCGCGTAAAATCGCCGGCCGTCGTGGACGCGGCGTAATCCCTCATCAGATAACCGGTATACGTTTCAAAGGTCTTGGCGATCTCAGCCCGCCCGCGATTTTCCGCGGTGTCCCAGGCAAGCGGCTCATTGCGCACACCGACCACCGACCCCACGCCATAAAACGCCTTACTATCTTTCTCGTTCATCACCCCGGACCCCTTCTCCACCCACTTCGGAGGACCGCCGCACGCCACAAGTCCCATGAGAAGAACAACACCGAGACCCATGCCGGCCAGTCTTGCACCCATCGCTTGAGACCGTATCATAAGATCCTCCTTCGCCGTAAAACTGTTCCGCTATCGTCCAGGAACGCGCTGCGAGAAAAAGTGGATTTATGCTAACATGCGTTCCTGGTTCCGTCAACGGAACACGCTCCTGATGAAGCGATTCATGAACCCAATCATTCCTTGAGGAAACCTTATGGCGGACATTCAGATCGAAGACGGGATAGTCAAAATTACCAATCTCGATATCCAGGATCCCAAAGCTGCCGCCGTGTTGGCTGCCTACCCCCAAGCACGCTGGGCGGAAATCACGCGTCGAGCGGTCAAAATCGGGCTAGGCTATCTCAAAGGAGGGGAGCAGGGATAAGACTAAGGGGTTTGCTTTGCGGCTTGATCGGCTTCTGCGACAACCGCTCGCGCGCGGGCATGCGCTCCGCCCAATTCCAGATACCGGCGGAAAGCCTGAATGGATTTCGGTCGATCGTTGAGATGATCCGCATACAGCGCCCCCAATGAAAAATACACGTCCTGGTAGCCACCGTTGACCTTCAACGCCTGAAGCAGCGCCGTTTCGGCCTCCACAAACTTTCCCTGTTTCTCATGGACAAGCCCCAGCATGTAAAACGAATCGGGATTGCCCGAGGCATGCTGCACGGCAAGCTGCCCTGAGGCCAGCGCCTCGTCGAGATTCGGAACTGCTTCCAAGTGGATGTAACTTTTGAGAACGTAGGCATCGCCATAGGCCGCATCGTGCTCGATCGCGAGATTGAGATGTTCCAACGCCGCTGCCGCTGATTTCCCTTCCTGAAGCATGGCGTACGCTTGTTCGTAGTGACGTCTGGCCGTCCGTTGACGCTCCACCGAATTGTTGGGCCCACTGTCCGACTGAAGCGCGGCCTTCCGCCCTTCAATCAATACCGTATCTCCATCCCCATCGATCCTCAAGCTGGTCGGATGCTGCACGCCCTGGGAGTCCGCTTGTACCCGTTGTGTAAGATAGTCCCCCAGCTCTGACGCCATGAGCCACCCATTCTTATCCACATCAGCCGCTCCTGCGAGTCCGGCCAGCAACGCCTGAACAAAAATGCTTTTTCCATCGGAACGAGAGGAGAGTTCTCCCTTGCGGGCTGCGCTGATCACCTGCACCGCACGCCGGTCCATATCGGCCTCCGGAACAAGCCGGCCCTCAAGTGACACGGGCGGTGGCGACGTCAGTTCCCATCCAAATACAGGAGCATCCAGAATGAGGAGAGTGTGTTTGGATGCCGACCGCCTGGTAAATTCTTTCAAGTGCTCCACGGTCACAGCCTTTGCCGGATTATTCACCTGTGCATCCGCCGGCACAAGATAGCTTCGATCTTCCCCATCGGCATCCTGTGCCGATCCGGCATGTCCTGCGTAGAAGATCACCAACCGGTCCATACGCCCGACCTTTCTCGGCAACGTATCGTTCAGCACCTGCTGCAATCGGCGAAAGACAGCATCCTTTTCGTAAATCTCCACAACCTCATCGAACCCCAAATTTCGAAACGCCTGGGCCACTTGCTTCGCGTCATTGACGGCCCCCCGAATAGGCGGGGCTACGACATAGCCTTCAATCCCGATCACGATCGCCCAGGACTTGTAATAGAGACCTTCCGGCTTTCCCAGTTGGGCGTGAGCAATTGAGGGAATACCATACGGTGTGACGCCTGAAGAATGGTTCAATATCAGAACGGCAATCCCGACAATGGAAAGGAATCGTTTCATAGATTTCGTCAGCCTACTGCCAGGCTTTGACGGCTGTCAAGAAATCCACTTTAGAATTCAGCAGCTTCCCATGATTTCAACAGAGCCGCCGGAGCTTCCTCACTCTGTACAAATGTATGGTTGCAGGAGCGGTCACCTTTCTCCATAATCACACTTTCTTGAGATCAGACTTAGTGGATCGAGGAGGCATACAGACTATGAGTGAACAGATCGAGACGCTCCTGAAAGAAAGCCGCACGTACCAGCCGACCGCCAAGACGATCGAGGCCGCCTATATCAAGGACTACGAGGCCGAGTACAAGAAATCCATTGCCGACCCTGAAGCGTTTTGGAGCACTGCGGCAAAAGAGCTGGAGTGGTTCTCTCCCTGGAACAAAGTCCTGGAATGGAATTATCCCTGGGCCAAGTGGTTTGTCGGCGCCACCTGTAACATTGCCTACAACTGCCTGGACCGCCACGTCAAAACATGGCGCAAAAACAAGGTCGCGCTGATTTGGGTGGGGGAACAGGATCAGGAGCGCGTATTCACCTATGGCGAACTCTGCCGGCAGGTGAATCGCTGCGCCAACGGTCTGAAAAGGCTGGGCATCACCAAAGGCGATCGCGTCACCATTTATCTCCCGAAAGTTCCGGAGCAGGTCATCGCGATGCTGGCCTGCGCCAGGATCGGCGCCATTCACAGCGTGGTCTATTCGGGTTTCAGCGCCCCGGCCCTCGCCAGCCGTATCAACGATGCCGAGTCGAAGCTTGTGATCACCGCCGACGTCGGCTTCGATCGAGGCAAAACCATCCACTTGAAGCCAGTCGTAGACGATGCGCTGAAGACATGCTCGACGGTGGAGCATGTGATTGTCGTACGCCGCCAGAGTCAGGGCCAGGCCCTATCAGCACCGAAGGAACTCGATTGGAACGACTGGGTGAAAGGTGAGCGCGCGGTCTGTGCCGCAGAACCGTTGGATGCTGAAGCCCCGCTATACATTCTCTACACGTCAGGCACGACCGGCAAACCGAAAGGCGTCGTCCATGTTCACGGCGGCTACATGGTCGGAACCTATACCACAACCAAATATGTGTTCGACCTGAAAGACGACGACGTGTATTTCTGTGTGGCCGATCCCGGCTGGGTCACAGGCCACAGCTACATCGTCTATGGCCCGCTCCTCAACGGTGCGACAATCCTGACCGCAGAAGGGAAACCGGACTATCCGACCCCGGGCCGTTGGTGGGACTTAATCGAACGATACGGTGTCTCAATTTTTTACACGACCCCGACCGCAATCCGCCTGCTCATGCGATACGGCGAAGACTGGCCCAAGAAATCCGACCTCTCATCACTCCGCATCTTGGGCAGCGTCGGAGAACCGATCAACCCGGAAGCCTGGGAATGGTTTCACCGTGCGACAGGCGGAGACAAGCCCATTATGGATACCTGGTGGCAGACAGAAACGGGCTCCATTCTGATCACTCCCCTTCCCACAGTACCCCTCAAACCAGGCTCTGCGACAAGACCATTTTTAGGAATCGAAGCGGATGTGGTAGACCGTGAGGGCAAGAGCTTGCCTGCTAATGCGGGAGGATTTGCCGTCATCAAGAAACCCTGGCCCTCGATGATGCGCGCCATCTATAAAGATCCGGAACGATACAAAACCTACTGGAATACAATCCCCAATTGTTATGCTGCAGGTGACGTGTGCCACAAAGACGCAGATGGCTATATGTGGTTCATGGGCCGGGCCGACGATGTCATCAAGGTCGCCGGGAATCGACTGGGCACAGCTGAGGTCGAGAGCGCATTGGTCAGCCACCCGGCGGTTGCGGAAGCCGCCGTCATCGGCAAGCCGCACAAGACCGTCGGCGAATCCATCAAGGCCTTCGTTATTCTGAAGCAGGGCGAGCAGGACAGCCCGGCGCTGATCAAGTCGATCAAGGATCAGGTGCTCAAAGAGCTGGGCAAGATCGGCGTCCCGTCCGAAATCGATATCGTCTCGTCTCTTCCAAAGACCAGGTCTGGCAAAATCATGCGCCGCGTCCTGAAGGCGAAAGAACTCGGACAAGACCCGGGGGATATTTCAACGATCGAGGAGTGACCGCCTTGGCACGGGGCCAGCGCAAACCGGGCGAGCCGATCTATTTGAGGCGCCACGTGATCAGTCTTGCGCTGGCCGTGGGTCTTCCACTGGTCCTGTTGCAGCTCTACAAGAGCTACATCGGCCCCATCGACTTCGGCACACAGCTCCTGGTCATTGTCATCACCTCCGTATTTGCTGGAGCAGTACTCTATCTCACCTACCGTTCCTCGGCAAAAAACCAGCCGTAGTATATGACCGGGGGCTTTCAATCCCGTTCCATTTCTTGGCTCAACGACGCGCAATTTTTGGCTCTATTTCCTCTAATCTTCACCCCCATGAGCAGGAACCGCACCAGCAAAACCCCTTGAAATTCAATACCGGCATGCTGCTTGCGATGTTGAGCGGGCAAGGAAGTTGTTTTACCTCGCAAGCCTGTCGAGCCTCGACCATCGATCTCGAATCCGGCTTGGAGTAACCAAGGAGGACATCGAAATGAGCGCACAATCAATACAGGAATCCGCAGAGACTCTTTTGCACCGGAGAGGCCGGGTATCGACTCTTTGCCTCTCCGTAATGTTCGTGGGAGCCTTCAGTGTCTCGCTGATGGCCGGCCCTGCCGATGCAGGGGACAGGAAGCAAGATAGAGATGATCATGACAAAAAGCACAGCCTGGTGATGCGCCCCTATAGCGATCACAGTTTGCGCTATATGGTGATGCAGCTCCAACAGGAAGTCGAAAAGCTCAGGAGAGAAATTGCCGCGAGGCCAGCAAGTACCGGCACCGGTACTAGCACTGGTCCGAGCCTGGCTGATTTCAACACCCTGAAGGGACGTGTAGATGCTGCAGAAACCACGTTAGGACAACATACTACGAGTCTGAGCAATCCCGTGCTGGCCCTGAAAGACTACGTAAAGATTGAGACCACAGCGCAGAATGGCATGCTTGGCCCCCATATCATTTTCAGCGGGGCAAACGTGCACATCCGGAATGGAGCGAATGCAACCACTACCACGAACAGTCTCGGGAATCTGGTTCTCGGCTATAATGAAACCGCCCAGGGCGTTGCACGCGACGGCTCACACAACCTCGTGAGCGGCCAGGGGAACTCATTCCGATCGTTCGGCGGGCTTGTTTTCGGCACTGACAATGTCATCTCCGGCCAGTTTGCCACGGTCCTTGGCGGTGGACAGAACAGGGCGGTTGCACCGTACTCAACTGTAATTGGCAGCATGCAGAATGTCAGTGACTCGAATTACGAAATCACGCCGATGCCACAGAGCGGTGGCGGCAGTACCGGTGGCGGAGGCTTCTAAATAATCACCTCAGGAGCCGGGTTCCGACAGGGGGCCCGGCTCCTCTCCTTGAACATCTCCGCACTTCTTCTCTCTCCTCACAACATATAATATAGGCACCGATGGGCGTATACCAAGTCGCCTCAGACCTGGGAGGCAGATCAATCCCCGCTTCTGCAGGTAGTCCTTATCGATGATAGGAGAGGGCTTCGGAAGCTGGCTGCGTTCTTGGAGGAGGCGATCGACATACTTGCCGATGAGGTCGGATTCAAGGTTGACAGGATCGTTGACCTGCTTGAGGCCGAGGGTGGTCACGCCTTCTTGACGCCGGCTGCGGATGACTCCGACCCCGTCTACATGGCCTGCCACCAGATGCCCGCCGATGCGTTGGTTCAGCTTCATGGCCCGTTCAAGATTCACCGGCGTTCCCACAGCCATGCTACCCAGTGTGGTTACTGGAAGCGTCTCAGGCGGAACCTCCACAGAAAAATCAGGGACTCATCCCGTTTCGAGCCTGAATTCCGCCGGCCCCACCGTCACGATGCCGAGATAGCCATCGACGGTAACGCCCTCGCCGTCCTGAAGCAAGTCAACGACGTTCGCCACTCCGTTCACACAGGGGATTCCGAGTTCGCGGGCGATGATCGAGCCGTGGATGAGCATTCCGCCGCGGCGTTCGACCACGGCCGCCGCCAGCGGTACCAGATGCGTCATCATCGGCTGAATCGCATCGCAGACAAGCACTTCGCCTGCATGAAAGTTGCCCAGGTCCTCCGGACCGCGGATCACTCGCACGTTACCTGTCGCCAGTCCATGGGCTGCCGGCTGTCCCACTAACTGACGTGGCACCTCGACCCGCGCCCGCAAGGTCGGAGGCGGGCTGACTGGTTTGAAGGCCGGTAGCGACAAGGGCGTCTGGGCAGAATCGCGGAGCGCGGCACAGATTGCTACGACCGATTCCGTGCCAACTTCCGCGTCAGCGTTCAGCCTCCCCACCGCTTTCAACCGGTTGCCGGCGGCTTGCAGGGCTCGAAGCAGTTGGCTTTCGAGACGGGCGACGAGCAGGTTGTCATCGTCGCGAAGTTGCCAACTCAGTCGGGCCAGCCGCATCACTTCCCGAGCTTCGGCGTGTCGAGCTGCTCCCACGGCGTCGAGAAGTCGCTGTTCCAATGATCGAATCGCTTCTTCATCGTCGCGTGTGGCGTGCGCGACCGGGGAACGCATCTGGGACGCCAGCTCCAGGATGTTCCGCAGCAGAGTCGTCGGCTTATCGCTCAGACGGAGGCCGCCGAACGCCACATCCATGAACTGACGCAGCAGCGTCTGAAAATTTCTCAGGAACTCACGACCTCCGGCGAGGGCGGGCAGTTGACTTGCCCATGCCTCCCACTCGAAGTCGTTCGCCGCCGCCGGTTCGTGGACCGCCTGCTGCAGCGCTCGCTGCAACGCGGCGGACTCTTGCACCTGCTGCGCCAGGGCTCGCAGCAATTGATTCCGCTGCGAGGCCAACATGTCTTCGCCCCGGAGCAGACCCACGAAGTCGTAGGGGTCCTGGGGATGCACGGCATCGTTGTAGTACATCCCGAGGTAGCGCACGCCATGGGCAAAGGGAATGAACTCGTCCCAATACACACGTTTCCAGTGCTCCAGTAAAGACTGTCGCGTCTGGATACAGTCCGCCAGTTGCGCGTCGTCCAAGCCCTCCACGTCCTCGGCAGCCAAGCGATCGCCAAGGTCCCGGAGTTCAGGAATCAACTGCTCGGCCACACGCTGGCCCAATTGGCGGAGCCGTTGCTTGTCGGGCCGCAGCGTGAGGTACCAGGACCGCTTGTCATTTGGATCCGGCCGGGCGCGTGTGATCGGCCGTGCCTGCAGAACGGTCAGGCGGTTGGCACGCCCCGTCCACTCCACGTCGGGACACCAGCCCAGTCGGCTTTCCACCTGATCGACCACCAGGAGGAGAGATTCCAGATCGGACTGCTGCAGCAACGGCGCGGCTTGCTCGCCGTTCTCGCGGCGGCCCGACCGAAACGAGACTACTTGACGCGTCACTCGGCTCATCAGCCAGTGGTCCGGATCGACGCTCCCGTCGACAAGACCAGAGCAGGGTCCGGGAACTGCTTCTATCACGGCACGATCGTTCTCGTCCGTCCGGGGATCACGGCCAAAAGCGACGCCGGAGCGGTCCTCGGTCTGCATTTCTTGGATCAATACGGCCATCCGGCTAGTCAGCGGATCGAGGGCCAATTCTTGCCGGTACAGCAGCGCCGCATCCGACCACAATGACGCCCACACCAGACGGACAGATTCGAGGACCGCTTCTTCCCCCACGACATTCAGAAACGACTCGTGCAGCCCCGCAAAAGACCGCTGGGTCGAGTCTTCTCCGGGAGCTGACGACCGGACTGCCACGGGCGTGCGGGTCCCCAGCAGCCGAACCGCTTGGCGGATCGACTGCGCGACGGAGAGCGGGACGTTCGCCACCGCAAATCTGTTACGGATGCGCAACGCGGTGTCCCAGAGTTCCTCCCAACGCAGTTCTCCGAATGGCTTGCGGCCAAGTTCCATCTGGACGACGAGTTGCAATTGCGTGTCCCGAAGGAACTGCTCGTAGGCCGCCACCGTAACACTGAATCCGGGGGCGATCCGAAAGCCCGCGCGGTGCAATCGTGCCAACTGGGCCGCCTTGCCGCCGATCCGCTGGTCGTCGCACGAGGCGGCGTCGAGCGAGATCACCCACGGGTCAGAGTCCATTGCCGAACCTCCTGAAAACGCGTCACATGGAAGTATCGGATGATGTCGACGTGGAACAAGGCAGTCGTGGGGGACCCAACGAACAACTCCAGTTGGGGATGCCGAGCGACCAGCAGATTGGCCTCCTGTTCATAGTCGGCGCCCGGTGAAACCTGCCGAGCACGTCCGGTGGCCGTGACGGCCTCGATTTGCATCATGTCCGCGCTCGAGTGCGAGCGGCTGTCGATGACCAGCGCCACGTGGTCGCAGTCGCAGAGCAGGCGGTACTTGCGCGTCGTGATCGGCGTGGCGAAGACAGCCGAACGCAGATCATCGCTCACGGCCAAGGCGACGAGCGACCCGTACGGTTGCCCTTCGCCCTGCGTACACAGCACCGCGTAGGGTTGCTCCCGCACCAGTCGCGCCACCAGATTGCGTAACGTATCGTCCTTAGGCCGATCGCCCAAAGACGGCTGTCCGGACGCTGCCGATTCAAACAGCGGCTCATCTGCCATGTCGTGCACCATGGTTCAATTGCTGTCCTGTGGCCCCCCGGCTGTGTACGGGTTCAACATTGCCTGGGAACTTTTCCGTAATGTCTTCGCGCCTCAGCTGATCACCCAGAGCTGAAGCGTAGTAGTATTGCCGGATAGCATCTTGTGGACCGTTAGATCGAGAAGCGTAGGGCGATGAAACATACAGATCTCGCTCGTAACTAACATGTGACATCGGCCCGTCTTCACCTAGAATTGCTCCGTAACGCATAACAAGATCTTCACCATCAACAAACATCATGACGCGTGTGTCTGCACGAGCCGTTGCCGGAAGGAACTGTGAAATGATCCCTACGCATCCATTTTGTGACTCTTATATCAATCCTTTTTTCTGCAGGTAGTCCTTATCGATAATAGGAGAGGGCTTCGGAAGCTGGCTGCGTTCTTGGAGGAGGCGTTCGACATACTTGCCGATGAGGTCGGATTCAAGATTGACAGGATCGTTGACCTGTTTGAGGCCGAGGGTGGTCACTTTGGCCGTGTGCGGGATGATCGCAATACTGAAGGAATGGTCTCCGACTTCATTGATTGTAAGGCTGATGCCGTCGACCGTGATCGAACCTTTCCCCACACAGTAGCGCAGGATGGCGGGAGGCGACTCGATCACGAAGATAATCGTATTGCCTTCTTGACGCCGGCTGCGGATGACTCCAACCCCGTCTACATGGCCTGCCACCAGATGCCCGCCGATACGCTCGTTCAACTTCATGGCCCGTTCAAGATTCACCGGCGTTCCCACAGCCATGCTGCCCAGTGTGGTCACTGAAAGCGTCTCAGGCGAAACCTCCACAGAAAAATCACGTTCACTTCGCGACACCACGGTGAGACAGGTTCCATTGACACTCACGCTATCGCCGGTCTTGAGATCACCCATCACGGTCGAAGCCAGGATGGTCACTCTTGTCCCCGCCAGTGTTTTGTCCAGCACGGTAATGGCGCCAATTTCTTCAACGATGCCAGTGAACATGGATAAAATCCCTTCGGTTAGCTGCAATACCTGTCGGCAAGGACGGTCTCTTCCAGCTTGACAGGCCGCGCATGCTCTTGGCGCGCCGCCATTATACCATCACGGAACCGGCCGATCTTCCTCTCATGGCCAGCCAAAACACTCCACCAGCCGCCAACTGAATGCCGGCGATAATGGCAAAAGCCTGTCCATAGCTCAGATTCGCAACCAGCACCCCCGCAAGCAACGGCCCGCTGGCATGGCCGATATCCATGATCGTGCCCTGCATCCCCATGCCCGCCCCCAGTCGCTTAAACTCCGAACTGTCCGCCACCAAAGCCGAGGACGACGAGGAGACGACGGCTTCACCAAAGCCGAACCCAGCCGACAGCGCCAACAATATTCCAAACATCGATGTCTGCGGGATAGACACAAACGTTCCGGCGCAGATCAACAGACCGATGAGAATCAACGGCTGGCGGCCTACCCGATCGGACACCCGCCCCATGATCGGTTTGGAAAAAAACGACGTGAAGGACTGGACGCTAAACAGCAGGCCGACTTCGCCGGGGTTCAATCCAACCGAGATTCCGTACAGCGGCAAAAAAGCCATCAAGGCGCCGTTCGCGATCATCTTGGCGGCATCAGTCATGCTGGTGATCAGCACGATTTTATTCTTTGCAACGACAGCAAATCCCTTCCACATTTCAGAGAGCACCACCCCCAATCCCTTTGCCTCCAATTGCGGTGTGGCAACGTCCAGATGAAGGCTATAGAACAACACCGTTCCAACGCAGCCGAAAATGCCGGCCGTGACAAACGCCGTGTGAAATCCTGCCGCATAGACCAGATAGCCTCCGATAAAAGGCCCCAGCAGCGCACCGGACTGGGTGCAGGCCGTATAGGTACCGAGCGCCGCTCCACGACGCTCCCGATAGAGTTCCGCCACAGTAGCCAGGGCGCTCGGCGCAAAGATCGCCGTGGCAAGCCCGTGGACAAACCGCAGTGCGGTGAGCGCATCTAAGTCAGTAATGAAGGGATAGAGAAACGGCGGCAGCCCGAACGCCACAACGCCGATCCGCAACAACAACCGTCTCCCATAGATATCGGAGAGGGCCCCGGACGGCAGCTTGAGAAAGACTCCGGTCAACGTCGAGACCGACACGATCAGGCCAATTCGTTCCGGACTCGCGCCGAGCGACTCCGCAAAGAGCGAGAGCGCCGGCATCCGGACCATGTTGTAGCTGATGAAGCTGAAAATGCCGACTGCACAAACCAATAGGAAACTGCGCGATGTGGTCATGGGGTTGATCTGCTCCGGCAGCCTGTGCGGCTTGAATTTTCCGGCACTCCAAGCGACTTCTGCAAAAACTCGACGTCGCGATTAGAAAGAGAGGGTGGATCCATCGCTTCAAACAAGACACGCTCGGGATGCTGACGCATCACCATGCCTAACCGATTGACCGTCTCCGCCCCTTTCCGCAATTTCCCCGTCACCACTCCCCCGATGAGCGGCCGCAGCAGCGACACCAATCCCGAGAGGATGCGATTGTCCAGCTTGGTATAGGAAACTACTGTGCTGTCCATCGCTTCAGCCCCATTCGGTTCCACTACCGGCTTCATTCTAAGTAACACGACAGCCTTCCCGGTAACATCAGGAAGCAACCGGCTGTTGTGTGATCCTTCGAGATAATAGAGTCGAGCTGTGCGGTCCTTATAGACGAGCTGTACGATCCCCTGCGTGCCTTCTCCATCACTACCCCAGAATCGGTCAGGTCCCCGTTCTTCTGACTTGTACAACCCAAGCTCAAGACGATCGATCAAGAGCGTCGCGACCGGAGGATGATCCAACAAATAGTGATACATCGATTCGGACATGGCTACCCGGACCGGCCCTACCGTAGTGACGGTCGTATAATTGTCGATGATCGACTGCAGCAGACAGATCCACTCGGGATCGATCCGTTCGACAGGAAACACCACTCCTGCATGGTGAGGGGATAGGGCGCAAGTTTCCGATCGCACCAGCTTCAGCGGCGGGAACAGTTCCAGCCCGGTTGCGACCACCAACACCCCGACCAGGGTCTTCCACGGAAACCGTGCTTCGGCGCGCATGAGCCTTAGTTCTGAACCACGACCGTGAGGTGGACGGGAAAGAGGCCCGATGGGTCTTGTCGGATCCGGGCCTGCCGAAGCAAACTTTCCAGAGACGGTTCTACCATTCCCTCAAACGATGCCTGCCCATTGGTCAACACCGTCAACGGCTTTGATAGGTCGATGAGGCGGCTGTTCAAGAATAGGCTATACCGTCGAACCCGCTCTGCTCTGACCTCGATGCGATTCGGCGACACGATGACTGCATCGAGCGTGGCATACTCTCGGCGTTTAATCAGTTCGTCACTCTTATCGACCAGATCATCGGAAAATGCCGCAATAGGATCGGTGGAGTCCATGCGCAGCCAGTTGAATGCCTGAAAGTGGCTAGCATCCCGCACCATCGTCAGCCTGGCCGGCAAGGGGTCGCGACGCCGACCGTTCAACCAGACCACGAGGTCCGGCAGTTCTTCTTTTGGAAAATAATGGCCGCCCGCCATAGGATGTTCCCGCTCGTGCTCACGATACACATGCGCATAGCCAAGTGCTTGGAGTTCGCGCGAGATCGACCGGCTCAACTCCACCGGCATCACCTGGTCCTTCGCGCCATGAATGATATAGATCGACGTATTGCGGAGATTCGCCAGAAACGGCATCAGCGTCCCATCCAGACCACCGGCCATCGGTGCGATACCGGCAAAAAGCGGCGCATGATGCATCCCGATGATCCAGGCTCCGATGCCCCCGTTCGACATGCCGGTCAGAAATATGCGATCCGGATCGACATGGTAGCGCCGGCGGAGATCCCGAATCGTTGTCAACACGAGCTCTTCAGCTGGCCTTGTGAACCAGGCGCCGGACGGATATGTTGGACAGGCCAGGATATAGTCGCCACCCAACCGCGCTCGCCACCGTTCGAGATACGCGTCGCCGCTAAAACCGGCTCCATGCAGGCACACCACCAACCCAAAGCTCTTTGAGGAGTCATAGGACGCCGGAATCGACATGGATAATGGGTAGGCCCGCCCGCGAACAACGACATGTTCATCTGGAAATGTCCCTGCAGGGCCGGCCTCGTAGATCCGTCCGGTCTCGATAATGTGCATCACCCGCTCGACGGAAGCCTCGGGATGAGCCAGGATGTCATGCAGCAACCGGTTGCCTTCTTCAACATCCGTCGAATCGAGATATTGAAAAACCTGCAGCGCAAGACTTCCCGGCTCACCCACAGGGCCATCGGCAAGGCACGGCGCCGAATTCAAACCGACCAGGGCAAGCACGATGACCCCTAGCATCCACCCTTTCACAGATCTCCTTCCACGAGGAGGTCGCCCCCGACAGAGCGCGTGGTGACGTTGCGCAGCCTGAATGCCGACGTGAGGCGCGCCGGACTCTTGCCTCCGATGAGGCCTTTTGCGTCTACACCGCCGAGCAAGACCGGCGCCATATATAAACGCACATGTTGCACGAGCTTAGCCTTGAGCATGGCTGCATTGATTTCCCCGCCGCCCTCAACCAACAAGGACGTCACGCCACGCCTGCCGAGTTCTCCCATCAACGCCGGCAGAGACACTTTCCCTCGCACATTGGGAAACGTCAGCACCTCGATGCCGCGCCTCAGCAGCGCCCGTTTCCTGGACGCCGAAGCCGAATCAGTCGCTGCTACAACCGTCCTGGCTCTCTGCTGATTGGAAAGGATCGCCGCGTTCATCGGAATGCGCAACGCGCTATCGACCACGATGCGAAGCGGTTGCCTGGATGCCAACTTGTTGAGACGCAGACCGACCCGTGCGGTAAGCGCTGCGTCGTCCGCCAGCACGGTACCGATCCCGACCAATACCGCATCTACACACGAACGAAGACGATGAACTTCCTGCCGGGATTGCTTGCCTGTGATCCACTTGGCCGCGCCGGAAGCCGTCGCGATCTGTCCATCAAGCGTCATCCCGGCTTTACAAATCACATAGGGGCGCTTCGTCTTGATCCAATATGAATAGGCTTTGTTCAATCCTTCAGCCTCACGGCGGGCCACGCCAACGGTGACCGAGAGTCCCGCCCGCCGGATAGCTGCAGCTCCCCTTCCCTTCACCGATGGATTAGGATCGTTCATCGCAATGACCACACGGCGGACTCCGGAACGAATGACGTCAGGCACGCATGGAGGAGTTCGTTTATTTCGATGGGAACAGGGCTCCAGAGTCACATAGAGGGTCGCGCCACGCGCGCGGCTGCCTGCCCGCCGGAGGGCGAGAATTTCCGCATGAGGAAGGCCTGGGCGAAAATGAAAACCCTGGCCGACGATACGGCCCTGGCTGACGACCACAGCGCCAACCATCGGATTCGGACTGGTTGTCTTCCGTCCCTTCGCCGCAAGGCGAAGGGCCAGGGTCATGTAGTGGAGATCTTGTGCGCGACCAATCACCGCTTCGCACGGCCAGCGGAAGATCGGCGGCCCGTGCGTGCCGGCTTCGCGGACTTTGCTCGCGATACTGCAGCAGTCCCGGCGGTTTTCTTGGCATCAGCTTCAGCCAGCGCGGCATGCGCGGCGGCAAGCCGCGCGATCGCCACGCGGTAGGGCGAGCAGCTGACATAATCCAATCCGAGCTGGTGGCAGAACTCCACCGAACTGGGATCGCCGCCATGTTCCCCGCAAATGCCAAGCTTGATGCCGGGCCTGGTCTTGCGGCCTCCGCTGATGGCCTGTTTCATCAACGTTCCGACGCCTTCCCGGTCTAGGACGGCAAAGGGATCGGATTCCATGATGCCTACGGTCTTATAGTAGTCGATGAACTTTGCCGCATCGTCTCGGGAAAACCCGAACGTGGTTTGCGTCAGATCATTCGTGCCGAACGAGAAAAACTCCGCCTCTTCCGCAATCCGATCGGCGGTCACCGCCGCGCGCGGCAACTCGATCATGGTCCCGATCAGATAGGAGAGCTTGACGTTATAGCGCTTCATCGTCTCCTGCGCGACTTCGCGGACCAAGTCCTTTTGCGACTTCATTTCCGAAACCATGCCGACCAAGGGGATCATGATCTCCGGCACGATCTTCTTGCCTTCCTTGGCCAATTCACAAGCCGCTTCCATGACCGCCCGCGCCTGCATGCGGGTGATCTCCGGCATCGTGATTCCGAGCCGGCATCCGCGCAGCCCCAGCATCGGGTTGAATTCATGCAGCTCTTCGACACGGACCAGCAGCCGCCGCTTTTCGTCGAGCGCCGCGCCGTCTTTGCCCGTCAATTCGAGCTGCGCGATCTCGACCATCAACTCTTCCCGCTTGGGAAGAAACTCGTGGAGCGGCGGATCCAGCAGCCGGATCGTCACCGGATAGCCCTGCATTTCACGGTAGAGCCCGATGAAATCTTGTTTTTGGAGCGGCAGCAGCTGATCCAGATACTTTTCCCGCTCTTCCTTCGTTCTGGCCAAAATCATCTTCTGCATGACCGGAATGCGGTCTTCCGCGAAGAACATGTGCTCGGTGCGGCAAAGCCCGATGCCTTCCGCGCCGAATCCTCGGGCGATCTTCGCCTGCTCCGGCACATCGGCATTGGCCCGCACCCTCAGTTTGCGCACATTGTCTGCCCACGAGAGAATCGTCGCGAACCGCTGATATTTGTCCGACTTTTTGGCATCCAACTTACCTTGAATTACCTGAATGATTTCAGACTCGACGACCGGGATATCCCCTTCGTACACGTTGCCGGTCGACCCATTGATCGAAAGATAGTCGCCCTCTTTGAACGTCTTGGCGCCGATCTTGACCCGTTGGGCATCAAGCACTTCCACCGCGTCGCACCCCGCCACACAGACCTTGCCCATCTGCCGCGCCACAACCGCGGCATGCGAGGTCATCCCTCCGCGGGCCGTCAAAAATCCTGCCGCCGCGTTCATGCCATGGATATCGTCCGGACTGGTCTCCTGCCGGACCAGTACGACGCGGGTGCCGGCAGCCTTCATCTCCACCGCGCGATCGGGCGTCAGCGCGATTTTCCCCGCCGCCGCGCCGGGGCCGGCCGGTAAACCCTTGCCGAGGGGATTCGACTTCGACTCTTCGTTCGTATCGAAAATCGGATAGAGATACTGCGCGAGCTGATCCGGGCCGATGCGCTGCACGGCTTCCTGCTTGGAAATCAGCCCTTCTCTCACCATATCGACGGCAATCTTGACCGCGGCGATTCCGGTGCGTTTTCCGACGCGGGTTTGCAGCATGTAGAGCTTGCCCTCCTGGATGGTAAACTCCAGGTCGAGCATGTCGCGATAGTGTTTTTCGAGTTTCTTATAGGTATGCGCCAGTTCCTTGTACGCCTCCGGCGCCTTCTTCGCGAGCTCGGTGACCGGCAGCGGAGTTCTGATGCCTGCGACCACGTCCTCACCCTGCGCATTCATCAAACATTCCCCGAAGAAGGCATGATCGCCCGAGCTGGGACTGCGTGTGAAGGCCACACCGGTACCGCTCGTCTCGCCCATATTGCCGAACACCATGGCCACGACGTTGACGGCGGTCCCCCAGGAATCCGGAATCCCGTAGAGCCGCCGATACGTAATGGCCCGCGCGCCGAACCAGGAGGAGAAGACGGCGTCGATCGCCATGCGCAATTGTTCCTGCGGGTCGTCCGGAAAATCCTTTTTCGTTTCTTCCTTGATGAGTGCCTTGAAACTCGCCACCAATTCACGAAGATGCCGGGCATCGAGATGCGTCTCATGGGCCGCCCCGACTTCGGCTTTCTTGTGTTTGAGGATGGCTTCGAAATGTTCGCGCTGGACACCCATGACGATGCTGCCGAACATGGAGACGAACCGCCGATAGCTGTCCTGCGCGAACCGGTCGTTGCGTGTTTTCTCCGCAAGCCCCTCCACCGTCTTGGTCGTGAGTCCGACATTCAGAACTGTGTCCATCATGCCCGGCATCGA
>MSXM01000111.1 GCA_002083565.1 Nitrospira sp. ST-bin4
GCCAAACGCGACGCGCAATGGATGGCTCAGCTGTACCATGCGCTGGGCTTGTCCACCGGCATCATTCAACACGATGCCTCCTTCATATTCGATCCGACCTACGAGGCGTCCGACAAGCGACTGCAACACCTCAGACCCTGCTCCAGGCCCGAGGCCTACCGCGCCGACATCACGTACGGCACGAATAACGAATACGGATTCGATTATCTGCGCGACAACCTGGTGGTCAACGATTTGCGCCAATGCGTCCAGCGCGAGCTGAATTTCGCCATCGTGGACGAGGTGGACAGCATCCTCATCGACGAAGCCCGCACGCCGTTGATCATTTCCGGTCCGACCGATCAGACCACCGACCTCTACTATCGGATCAACGCGGTCATTCCGCAGCTGAAACCGGAACAAGACTATACGATCGAAGAAAAGACCAAAACGGCATCGCTCACGGACGACGGCAACGCGCGTGTCGAAAAGCTGCTCGGCGTGGACAATCTGTACGATCCGGCCAACATGGATCTCGTCCATCATGTCGTCAAGGCCTTGCAGGCCTATGCGCTCTACAAGCGCGACGTAGACTACGTCGTCAAAGACGGGGAAGTCATCATCGTCGACGAGTTTACCGGGCGGCTGATGCCCGGCCGCCGGTGGAGCGACGGGCTGCACCAGGCCGTCGAGGCCAAAGAGGGCGTGAAGATCGCCAACGAGAATCAGACGCTCGCATCCGTCACCTTCCAGAATTATTTCCGGATGTACAAGAAACTCAGCGGCATGACCGGCACCGCGGACACCGAAGCCGCCGAGTTCGCGAAAATCTACAACCTCGACGTGAATGTGGTGCCGACGAACCGTAAGATGGTTCGGCTCGACTATGCCGACGTCGTCTACCGGACGGAAAAGGAAAAATTCGCGGCCATCGTCGAAGAAATCAGGGAGTGCCATGAGCGCGGGCAGCCGGTGCTCGTCGGCACGATTTCGATCGAGAAGTCCGAGAAACTCGCCGGTCTCTTGAGCCGCAACGGCATCAAACATAACGTGCTCAACGCCAAGCAGCATGAGCGCGAAGCCGAGATCGTCGCCCAGGCCGGGCGCAAGGGCGCCGTCACGATTGCCACAAACATGGCGGGGCGCGGCACCGACATTCTGCTGGGCGGCAACCCCGACTTCACCTACAAACAGGTGCTCTATCGGGAAGAGAATATGCCGGACGCCCGCAAACTTTCGCTCTACGAAGAAATTCGCAGTGATTGCGAGAAGAACAAGCAGGAGGTTCTGGCGCTCGGCGGGCTCCACATCCTGGGCACCGAACGGCATGAGAGCCGCCGGATCGACAATCAGCTTCGCGGCCGGGCCGGCCGCCAGGGCGATCCGGGCACGTCCCGCTTCTACCTGTCGTTGCAAGACGATCTGATGCGCATCTTCGCCTCAGAGCGAGTCTCGCAAATGATGCTCAAGCTCGGCATGGAAGAAGGCGTCCCTATCGAGCATGGAATGGTCACACGCGCGATCGCGAACGCGCAGAAAAAGGTCGAAGCACACAATTTTGAAATCCGCAAACAGCTGCTTGAATACGACGACGTCATGAACAAGCAGCGCGAGGTCATCTACCGCCATCGCCGGGCGGTGCTGAGCGGAGAGAACCTGACTGCAGACCTTCAAGATATGATGGCAGGGGTGGTGGACTCATCCTTGAACATCTATTGCTCGGCCGAACAGTACCCGGAAGAATGGGACATCAAGGGCTTGATAGAGATGATGCACAGCCAGTTCGGCATCGACATCACCCGCGGCAGCCAGGCGGGAGGAGAGTCGCTCCGGGACATGGGCCGCGATGCCCTTGTGGAAGACCTGCATGCCCAGGTTCGAGAAGCCTATGCACGGAGAGAGCAGGAGTTAGGGCCGGAATTGATGCGGTTCCTGGAAAAGACCTTCATGCTCCAGGTCATCGACCATCACTGGAAGGATCACTTGCTCGGCATGGATCATCTGCGCGATGGAATCGGCCTCCGCGGCTACGGACAAAAAGACCCGTTGATCGAGTATAAGCGCGAGGGATTCGACCTCTTCGCCGGCATGATGGAACGGATTAAATCCGATACGCTGGACCGATTGTTCCATGTGCAGGCCGTGCGCCAGGCAAGCGAAGGGGAAGCCCCAACCCCTCCTTCGCCCCCCCCTGTCATCTCACGCCCTCAGCCTAAACTTACCTTGAATCGCGGTGACGAACCGGTTGCAGGGCCAACCCCCGCGCATCGGGCCGATGACAAGGTCGGCCGTAACGATCCCTGCCCCTGCGGAAGCGGGAAGAAATATAAGAAATGCCACGGGGCGTGAGGGAGGGAACTCGGTAGTGGAGTCGGCCTTCGGCCTCGGCATGATGCGACAGTTCGATCCCCACCGCTATTGATCCTTCTCATACTGCCCGCACACGCCTCTAGGCTGCGTCGAAACGCCGCAAAGCCGGCGTGTGCGGAATCAATGCCAAGTGATACAACCGACGCCATGCCGAGACCGAAGGCCGCCCCCACTACCGAACAGAGAAATGGAGAAAGGAGCAGGCGCCATGTCGAACGCCTCAGCCCACATCCCTTCCAGCCGAGCCGGGCTCCCATCACATATCCCGCCAAATACGTTTTCGTTAGGTCGATCGGAGCCTCTGGGGTAATATACCTCACATCATGACGCCCGAATCTTCTTCTGCGAGAAAAACGACGATCCTGCTAGCCGACGATGAATCGGCGATCACCCTGCTCTTCGAAATGGATCTGACGCGCCGGGGGTATCGCGTACTCCAGGCCCATTCCGGCTCCGAAGCAAGCAAGATCAGCACGGAGTTCCCGACTCCCATCGACGTACTGGTCACCGACTGGAAAATGCCGGACCTAAATGGAGACGAGCTGGCCCGCCGACTGCTGGTCGAACGTCCTGAGCTGAAGATCATCGTGATGTCAGGGCATCCCGATGCCGCCGACGTCATCGCCAGTTTTGTCAAGGATCAAGCTCTATTTCTCCGTAAACCGTTCTCTCCTGCACGGCTCGTTGAAAGTATCACTCGGCTTCTCGATATACCTGACAAACCCGGTGAGCGAGCAGCGTAAGTCTTTCAGCGTTCCTTCGAGATCAGGAAGAAGATTCCTCCTGACTTCTCCTTGACTTAGATCCACACCAAAGGCTACCCTACGGAGCTTTTCACCTCTAACGATGGGTGATGTAGACCCATGAGCTAGGGGTGTCACTTTTTTCTGGACTCACGGCCGGAAGGGAGTTTCGTGTGACAACAGGGCACCCTGAACTCGTGGCTGCCATTGCCTCTGAGATTGCGGTCTCAGGCCCGATTCCTTTCGTTCGTTTTATGGAATTGGCCCTGTATCATCCACAATTCGGCTACTACACCCGCTCACCGGAGACCGGAACTGAACGGATCGGCTGGACCGGTGACTTCTACACAAGCCCTGACGTCCACCCCACTCTTGGGTATGCATTGGCCAGACAGGCAACGCAGATCGACCGGTTGCTGGGGCAACCCGATCCCTTCACCGTCGTCGAGATGGGCCCGGGCAAGGGCTTGCTTGCCACGCATTTTCTATCAGCCTGTCGAACAGAATCGCGCTCGCTTTTCGAGCGTCTTCGTTACATCCTGATCGATCGTAGCCCCGCGATGCGCGAATCACAGCGCCGACACTTATCCCAGTGGCTCAGCAGACCCGGGCTGGTTTCCTGGGTGGACGATCTCGATGATCTGGCGCCGGGGAGTGTTACCGGCATGTTTTTGAGCAATGAATTGCTCGACGCCTTTCCAACTCACCGCATTCAGGTCACGGGCGGTCGGGTGGAAGAGCTCTGGGTGGACCGGCAAGATGGGCAATTTGTGGAATGCCTGAAACCGCCGTCGACCGTCGCACTCGCGCAGCATGCACACAGCTTGGCTGCCCACTGGCCGGACGGCTATCGAACCGAGATCAATCTGAACGCCCTGGATTGGATACGGCAGGTCGCCCGAATCCTCAGACGTGGAGTCGTTCTCACGATCGATTACGGACATACTGCGGAGGACCTCTATCGATCCGACCGGAAGAACGGCACGTTTCTCTGTTACTTCAAACAATCAGCCCATGAGGACCCTTTCACGCATGTCGGCGAGCAAGACATGACCGCCCATGTGGATTTTTCGAGCCTGGCAACGGCGGGTGAGGAACATGGCCTGCAGGTCACGGGATTCACCAACCAAATGAGCTTTCTGATGGGGCTCGGCGTGGAACAACTGATCGCATCCTTGGAACCGGAGAGCCCGGAGTTCCGCGCGGCTATTCATCTATTGAAACCAACCGGCATGGGCGGCACGTTCAAAGTACTGGTGCAACATAAAGGCATCGAGCAGCCGCAGCTTGACGGACTGAAATTCAAGCCATTTTTCGTCGAGGCGCTCGCGCGAGTAGAGTCGCATGTCTGCAAGTCCTAAAGTCATCATGTCCCCTGACATGAAGACTTGAAGACGTTTGGACTTTTTGGCGTATTCAACCATGAGTGACTTAGCCGTTCCAGCCAACTATCTCCCGATACTGATTTTCATCGGCGTCGCCATTGCGTTCTTCACGGTTGTGATGTTCCTCGGCCAGTTCGTCCGCCCCAACCGTCCCTATCGGGCAAAGATGGCACCCTATGAAAGCGGGAGCCCGCTGTTTCAAGATGCGCGCGTACAGTTCCCGATGCGCTATTACATCGTCGCGATGCTGTTCGTGATCTTCGATATCGAAATTGTCTTCATGTTTCCCTGGGCGATTGCGTTCAGCAAGCTCGGGCTGGTTGGGTTAGTCGAGATGGTCGTGTTTATCGC
>MSXM01000023.1 GCA_002083565.1 Nitrospira sp. ST-bin4
CGTCACGGAAATTCTGGCGTAAAAGCTGACACGCTGACAGGAAGTCAGGCTGACACGAAGGTTGCCGGAGTCGTCAGCGTACAAGCCTGTCAGCTTGTATCGAGGAGAAAGAGATGCGAGAAATTATCGATTTGGCCTGTCCGACCTGTAAACAGCGGAATTATTCGACGAATAAAAATAAGAAGAATGATCCGGATCGGTTGGAGCGAAACAAGTTCTGCAAGTTCTGCCGGAAGCACACGCCTCATAAAGAGGTGAAGTAAGGTGGGCGGTAAGGAGTGAGTGGTTCACCGATCGGCTGGCATTCACACCTTACGGTTCACGTCCAAGTAGGGGCATGGTGTCAATGGCAGCACATCGGTCTCCAAAACCGAGAGTCTAGGTTCAAATCCTAGTGCCCCTGCCATGCAGAGTGTGATTGACCCGGAATGCCGAGGATGGGCGTGACGGGGTCAGCCCATTCCGGGGCGATGTGGTGTGAAGGGTTCGCTTGGCTGTCAGCCGGCGCGGCAGAGATAGAAAACGGAGTGACCGATGTTCAAGCGTATGACTGATTCGATCCGGCTGTTTATGACGGATGTTCGGGCTGAGTTGAAGAAGGTATCGTTCCCGACCCGTCCGGAAACCATTGGTTCTACAACGGTCGTGATCGTGTTTTGTGTGTTGATGTCCCTCTATCTGTCGGCTGTCGATTCAATTCTTTCATGGCTGGTCGGCAAATTGATTTGAGAGATGAGTAGAACGGTCAAGGAATCGTCGAACGTGGCTGGGGCCTATAGACCGAAGGGTGGGGCATGACGAAGAACTGGTACGTCATTCATACGTATGCGGGGTTTGAGGGGCGGGTCAAGACCAGCTTGGTGGAACGCGCCAATCAGATGGGCTTGGTCGAAAAACTTGGACAGGTGCTCGTACCGACGGAGGACGTGATCGAAATCAAGGACGGGAAGCGGCGGACATCCCGGCGCAAGTTTTTCCCCGGCTATGTGTTGATTGAGCTGGAATCACCTGTTGGCGATGAGACCCTGCAGATGATCAAGGAGACCCCGAAGGTGACCGGGTTCGTAGGGGGCGGGACGGTACCGATGCCCTTGACTCCTGAAGAGGTTGAATCTTTGCTCAAGCAAGTTGATGCCGGCCAGGCCGAACCGCGCGAGCAGGTGAAGTTCATCAAGGGCGACAATGTTCGAATCATCGACGGTCCGTTCCTGGGATTCAATGGCCTGGTTGATGAGGTCGATCAAGATCATAGTCGATTGAAGCTCATGGTGAGCATTTTCGGCCGATCGACGCCGGTGGAATTGGGGTTTTTACAGGTTGAACGGATTTAAACAGTGCTGAGCGATGAGTGCTGAGTGCTGAGGTAAGGAGCAGATATGGCGAAGGAAGTATCCGCACAAATCAAGCTGCAGATTCCGGCAGGGAAGGCCAATCCGGCCCCTCCCGTTGGCCCCTCGCTTGGCCAGCACGGGGTCAATATCATGGAGTTTTGCAAGCAGTTTAATGCCAAGACGCAGAAGGAAGGCGACAGCATTATTCCGGTCATTATCACGGTGTATAAGGATCGGACCTTTACCTTTATCATGAAGACACCGCCGGCTTCTGACCTTCTGAAGAAGGCGGCCGGGATTATTAAAGGATCCGGCGTGCCACAGAAAGACAAGGTCGGGAAGATCACGAGAGCGCAGTTGAACGAGATCGCGCAGAAAAAAATAGCCGATCTGAATGCAGCCGATGTGGCCGGAGCCGCCAAGATTATCGAAGGCACCGCTCGCAGCATGGGCATCGTTATTCAAGGGTAGGATCGAGAGAGAAGGAGTTGTCGTCATGGGAAAGAAGATGAAGGCCGCAGCGGAGAAAATCGAGCCGCGCGCCTATGGGTTGCGGGAGGCGGTTGAGGCCGTGAAGACGTCGGCTTATGCGAAGTTCGATGAATCAGTCGATCTTGCGCTTCGGTTGGGGATTGACCCCAAACGGTCCGATCAAATGGTCCGCGGGACTGCATCGCTTCCGCACGGCACCGGCAAAAAGGTGCGGGTCCTGGTCTTTGCCAAAGGTGACAAGGAGCAGGAGGCAAGGCAGGCTGGAGCCGATTATGTGGGGGCGGATGATTTGATGGAGAAGATCAAGGGGGGGTGGATGGAGTTCGATTGCGCCATCGCGACTCCGGATCTGATGGCGTCGGTCGGTAAGCTTGGTAAACAGCTTGGTCCGCGCGGGCTCATGCCGAATCCAAAGACCGGCACCGTGACCTTTGAAGTGGGCAAAGCCGTCTCGGACATTCGGAAGGGACGGGTTGAGTATAAGGTTGAAAAAGCGGGCATTGTACAAGTGCCTATCGGGAAAGTGTCGTTCGATGCCGCCAAGTTGTATGACAACGCGTCGGCTATCATCGAGTCGGTCATCAAGGCCAAGCCGGCCTCGTGCAAGGGGCGATATCTCAAGAGCGCTGTGGTTTCCAGCACGATGGGACCCGGCGTGATGCTGGATGCGGTCGCTTTGATGAAGCAGTGGTCGTGAAGAGGGATGGTCGCTCGTCATTCGTCATCGAGGGGGCATTGCTCAGCCAATGACCGTTGACGAATGACTCTTTGTTTGGAAGGGGAAGGCAATGAAGAAGGAAGAAAAAGCTACGGCGGTTGCGGAATTGACCGAAAGGTTCGGTCGTGCGCGGCTGGCCATTCTGACGGAATGTGTCGGACTTCCGGTCAATCATGTGACGGAGCTGCGTAAGCAGCTTCGTGGCGCCAAAGCGGAGTATCGGGTCGTGAAGAACACGCTCGCGGCTCGCGCGGTCGAGGGAACGACTCTGGCCGGTCTCGCGGCGTATCTCAAGGGGCCCACGGGCATCGTCATCGGGTATGACGATCCGGTATTGCCGACGAAGGTATTGCGGGACTTCATCCTTGCAGAGAAGCGCGAAGAGAAAATCCGGATGACGGTCGGCGTGCTGGAAGGAAAAGTTGTCAAGCCGGCAGATCTGGCGGCTGTCGCCAAGTTGCCGAAGAAGGAAGTGCTGATTGCCATGTTGCTTTCGGCCATGCAGGGGCCGATCCGCGGCGTGGTGTATACGCTCAGCGCGGTGTTGTCAAAATTTGTGAGAGTCATTGCAGCCATTCAGGATCAAAAGAAAGGGGAGGGAGACATGTCAGCAACTACAACGAAACTGTCGCAGGAAGAATTGATCAAGGCTATCGAGGGCATGAGCGTGCTCGATTTGGCTGAGCTTGTGAAGGGTTTGGAAACCCGCTTCGGGGTTACGGCTGCCGCGCCGGTTGCGGTCGCCGCGGGTCCCGCTGCAGGTGGAGGCGCCGCAGCGCCTGCCGAGGAAAAGACTGCGTTCGATGTCATTCTTGCGTCTGCGCCGGCCGACAAGAAAATTCAGATCATCAAGGTTGTGCGGGAATTGACCAGTCTTGGGCTGAAGGAAGCGAAAGATTTGGTGGAAGGCGCGCCAAAGCCGGTGAAGACCGGCGTGGCGAAGGAAGAAGCTGATACCATGAAGAAGAAACTCGAAGAAGGCGGCGCCAAGGTCGAAATTAAGTAATACGCGAACGCCATTCGCCAGTTGCCAGTGATCAATCAGGTGGAGCCGCATGGCTGCGGCTTCACCTGTGATCTCTGACCATTGACATCTGTTCACCGCCAACCAACGTGGAGGAGCGGGCATGTCCGAAACGACTCTGCAAGAGTTCGTCGAGCGGAAAGATTTTTCTCGCATTCGAACCAATATCGACATTCCGGATCTGATCGAGATTCAGAAGCGCTCATATGAGGAGTTTCTCCAGCTGGAAGTAGAGCCGGAGCGCCGGAAAGACTATGGCCTGCAAGCGGCGTTGGCGAGCGTATTCCCGATCCCTGACTATAACAATACGGCCATGCTCGAGTTTTCGAGCTATACGTTGGGTACGCCCAAGTACGATGAACGTGAGTGTCTTGAGCAGGGCATGACTTTCGCGGTGCCGTTGAAGCTGCGGGTTCGCCTGGTGGTGTTCGACAAGGAAGACAAAGGGCCCAGGAAGAAAGTGCTCGACGTCCGTGAGCAGGAGGTCTACGTCGGCGAATTGCCCCTGATGACGGAGCGCGGCACGTTTATCGTCAACGGAACCGAGCGGGTCGTTGTCAGTCAGCTCCACCGGTCGCCCGGTGCCTCGTTTACGCACGACAAAGGGCGCACCCATGCCAGCGGCAAAGTGCTGTACAGCGCACGCATTATTCCCTATCGCGGCTCCTGGTTAGACTTTGAATTCGATGCGCGAGATATTCTGTATGTCCGCATCGACCGCCGGCGAAAAATGCCCACCACTATTCTGCTGAAGGCCTTTGGGTTTTCCAGCGACGACTTGCTCAAGATGTATTATCCCGTCGAGGAAATCCGTGTGTCCAACGGGAAGATGTTCCGAAAGCTAGACGCGGAAATCCACCATGGGCTCCGGTGTTCAGGGGAAGTACTGGAGAAGGGCGGCAAGGAACCGCTGGTGCGTGAAGGCACCAGGCTGACGAAGGGGATAATCGCAAAGCTGAAGGCGGCCGGGGTGAAAGAAATCCCGATGCTTCCGGCAGAGCTTGTCGGCCGCGCTGTGCTCACGGAGCTGGTCGATTCGCAGAAGACGAAATTGGCTGAGAAGAATCAGCGGTTGACCGCCGAGATTGTAGAAGCGATTGTCGAGAGCGGCGTCGAGGAGTTCAAGGTCATTTATCTCGACATGGCTACTGCTACGCCGGTGATCCTCGACACCTTGGGAATGGAAAAGATCGTCTCGAAGGAAGAAGCGATGGTGGAAATCTATCGCCGACTTCGCCCGGGCGAAACACCGTCCGTCGACACTGCACGGGCCTTGTTCGACAACCTGTTTTTGAATTCCAAACGATACGATCTGTCTCCCGTCGGACGGCTCAAGCTTAACAAGAAGCTGGGATTGGATCTCCCTCTGGAGCAACGCACGCTGACCGCCCAGGACATCGTCGAAGTGATCCGGTACCTCGTGAACCTCAAGATCGGCAAGGGAGAAATCGACGACATCGACCATTTGGGCAATCGTCGTGTCCGGTCGGTCGGCGAGCTGTTGGAAAATCAGTTCAGGCTGGGTTTGGTGCGGATGGAGCGCAGCATCAAGGAGCGCATGAATCTCCTCGATATGGAGACGGTGCTCCCGCACGATCTGATCAATGCCAAGCCGGTTGTTGCGGCGGTGAAGGAGTTTTTCAGCAGCAGCCAGCTGTCACAGTTTATGGACCAGACGAATCCCCTGGCTGAGATTACACACAAGCGGCGTCTGTCGGCACTCGGGCCTGGCGGATTGACAAGAGAGCGCGCCGGATTCGAAGTCCGCGACGTGCATCCGTCGCACTATAGCCGCATTTGCCCCATCGAAACGCCGGAAGGTCCGAACATCGGGTTGATCACCTCGTTGGCGACCTATGCGCGGATCAACCAGTTTGGATTTATCGAGGCGCCCTATCGGAAGGTGGTCAAAGGGCGCGTGACCGACGAGATGGAATTTCTGTCCGCCATCGAAGGAGACAAGTACATTATCGCCCAAGCGAACTCCAAGGTGGATGGGGCGGGCCGGCTGGTTTCTGAGACGGTGTCCTGCCGTCACGGCGGAGACTTTGTCATGGCTACGCCGGACAAAATCGAGTACATGGACGTGTCTCCGAAGCAGGTCGTCAGTGTGGCAACGGCGCTGGTGCCGTTTTTAGAGCATGACGACGCCAACCGCGCGCTGATGGGCTCTAACATGCAACGCCAGGCGGTTCCGTTGCTCACGTCCGAATCTCCGTTGGTCGGCACTGGAATGGAAGCGGTTGTGGCGCGTGATTCGGGATATGTCATTCAAGCCCGGCGTGCCGGGGTTGTGGAGAGCGTCGATGCCACGCGTATCGTCGTGCGTGCCGACTCGAAGGATGGGAAAAAGGGAAAAGATTCAGGGTTGGATGTCTACGACCTCATCAAGTTCCAGCGCTCGAATCAAAACACCTGTATCACCCAGACTCCCGTGGTGCGGATCGGGCAGCCGGTCAAGAAGGGACAAGTCCTCGGCGATGGGCCGGCGATCGATCATGGAGAGCTGGCATTGGGGAAGAACGTGCTGGTGGCTTTCATGCCGTGGGGCGGCTACAACTTCGAAGACGCTATTCTCCTCAGTGAGAAATTGGTTCGTGAAGATGCGTTCACATCGGTTCATATCGAAGAATTCGAAGTGGAGGCCCGTGACACCAAATTGGGCAAGGAAGACGTTACTCGCGACATTCCCAATGTCGGCGAGGAAGCGCTCAGGAATCTGGACGAGAGCGGAATCATCCGCATCGGCGCCGAAGTGAAGCCGGGCGACATTCTGGTCGGCAAAGTGACGCCGAAGGGTGAAACCCAGCTGACGCCGGAAGAGAAGCTGCTGCGCGCAATCTTCGGGGAGAAGGCCGGCGATGTGAAAGACACCTCGCTGACCGTGCCTCCGGGGGTCGAAGGCATCGTCGTGGACGTGAAGATTTTCTCGCGCAAAGGCCTCGACAAGGATGAGCGTTCAAAAAGCATCGAAACCGATGATCAGATGAAGCTCCAGCGCGATCATCATGAAGAGCTGCGGATTATCGACGAAGAAAAGACGAAGAAGATCAGAAAGTTGCTGCTCGGTAAAGTGGTGGGCCGTGACTTGATGGACCCGGATACGGGCGACGTCATTTTAAAGAAGAAGGGTAAGCTGACGGCGGAGATCCTCAAGCGGCTGCCCGACGACACGGTGCGGCACATCATTCTCAGCGACCCGGACGAGCAAAAAGAGTTGGAAGACGTCGAGCGGCGGGCTAAAGAACAGATTGAAATCCTCCAGACGCTCTACGATGAAAAGGTTGGCCGCTTGAAACGGGGCGACGAGTTGCCGCCCGGGGTGATCAAGCTGGTGAAGGTCTACATCGCCATGAAGCGGAAGATTCAGGTCGGTGACAAAATGGCCGGCCGTCACGGCAACAAGGGTGTCGTGTCGCGCGTGCTGCCGGAAGAGGATATGCCGTATTTGCCGGATGGGACTCCGGTTGAAATCGTGCTGAATCCCCTGGGTGTGCCGTCGCGTATGAACGTGGGGCAAATCCTGGAAACACACCTCGGATGGGCGGCGAAAGCGTTGGGAATCAAGGTGGCCAGCCCGGTGTTCGACGGAGCGTCGGAAAAAGAAATCAAGGATCTGCTCAAGAAGGCAAAATTGCCTCCGAGCGGGCAAAGCCGGCTGGTAGACGGAAAAACCGGTGAGACGTTCGGCAGCCCGGTCACGGTGGGCTACATGTATGTGCTGAAGCTGCACCACTTGGTGGACGACAAAATCCACGCGCGCTCGATCGGGCCCTATTCGCTCGTCACGCAACAGCCTCTGGGCGGTAAGGCCCAATTCGGCGGGCAGCGGTTGGGAGAAATGGAAGTATGGGCGCTGCAAGCCTATGGCGCGGCTTCGACGCTGCAGGAATTTCTTACGGTCAAGTCCGACGATGTGCCGGGCCGGTCGCGCATGTATGAAGCGATCGTGAAAGGCGAGCCATTCCTGGAGCCTGGGTTGCCCGAGTCGTTCAACGTCTTGGTCAAAGAGCTGCAGAGCTTGGGGCTTGATGTCGAGCTCGTCAAGACGCAAGACTAACCGCTTGTGTGCCGGGTGAATCCCGGCATCGGAGGAGGTCATTACCTTGGAAGGCGTATATACATTGTTTGAAAAGCAGCGGGACTCGGTGTCGTTCGACTCGATGCGTATCCGTATCGCGTCGCCCGAAAAAATCCGGTCCTGGTCGTACGGTGAAGTGAAGAAGCCGGAGACGATCAACTATCGGTCGTTCAAGCCGGAAAAAGACGGATTGTTCTGCGCCAAGATTTTCGGTCCGATCAAGGACTGGGAATGCAATTGCGGCAAGTACAAGCGCATGAAGCACCGCGGCATTGTCTGCGACAAGTGCGGCGTCGAGGTGATTCAGTCGAAAGTGCGCCGTGAGCGGATGGGGCATATCGAGTTGGCCGCGCCGGTCGCACATATTTGGTTCTTGAAAGGGGTGCCCAGCCGTATCGGCACGCTCCTGGATATGAGCCTGAAGCAGCTGGAGAAAATTCTCTATTTCGAGAGCTATGTCTGTGTCGATCCGGGATCAACGGATCTGTCGGAAAAGGAATTGGTCTCGGAAGAGAAGCTGCGCACTCTCGTATCGGAGTTCGGCTCAAGCGGGTTCAAGGCGGGCATCGGTGCGGAAGCCATCCGGGATTTGCTGCGAAAAATCGATATCAATGCGCTATGGGATGAACTTCAGGCGAAGGCAAAGTCGTCGACATCCTCGGCCATGAAAAAGAAATATGCCAAACGGCTGAAAGTGCTCGAGGCGTTTCGCAAATCCGGGAATAAGCCGGAGTGGATGATTTTGGACGTGATCCCGGTGCTGCCGCCGGAACTACGCCCCCTCGTCCCTCTCGACGGCGGACGATTTGCCACCTCCGACCTGAACGATCTTTATCGGCGCGTGATCAACCGGAATAACCGGTTGAAGCGGCTGATGGAATTGAAAGCGCCAGGCGTCATCATTCGGAACGAAATGCGCATGCTGCAAGAAGCCGTGGATGCTCTCTTCGACAACGGCCGGCGTGGTCGTGCGATTCGTGGGCCGAACAAGCGCCCGCTCAAGTCTTTGAGCGACATGCTGAAAGGCAAACAGGGACGGTTTCGCCAAAATCTGCTCGGCAAGCGGGTCGACTATTCCGGCCGTACGGTCATCGTCGTCGGTCCTGAGTTGCGCCTCCATCAGTGTGGATTGCCCAAGAAGATGGCCTTGGAATTGTTCAAGCCATTCATCTTCCATAAGCTCGAAGCGCGCGGGGCGGCGACCACGATCAAGAGTGCGAAGCGGCTGGTTGAAAAGGAACGGCCGGAAGTCTGGGACGTGCTTGACGAAGTGATTCGTGAGCATCCCGTCTTGCTGAATCGAGCGCCGACACTCCACCGGTTGGGGATTCAGGCATTCGACCCGGTTCTGGTCGAGGGTAAGGCCATTCGACTGCATCCGCTCGTATGTTCAGCATTCAACGCGGACTTCGACGGAGACCAGATGGCGGTGCACGTGCCGCTGTCAGTCGAGGCGCAGGTCGAGGCGCGTGTCTTGATGATGTCCATCAACAACATTCTTTCGCCTGCCAACGGTAAACCGATTGCCGTGCCGTCGCAAGACATGGTCCTCGGCGTCTATTGGCTGACAAAGGAGCGTCTGGGTGTCAAGGGCGAGGGTAAAGTGTTCGGGTCGGCGGAAGAAGTGCGGATCGCCTTCGACGCACGCGAAGTGGAAGAGCATGCGCGCATTAAGGTGCGTCTGGCGGGGGCCTTAGTGCAAACGACGGTCGGTCGTGTGCTGCTGTCGGAGATCCTTCCGGCCGGCCTGCCGTTCGCCAATGCCAACAAGCTCATGACTAAGAAGGAGATGACCAAGCTGATCGACTCTGTCTATCGGCAGACCGGTCACCGCGACACCGTCGAGTTTCTCGATAAGATCAAGGACATCGGGTTCACGTATGCCACCAGGGCGGGTGTGTCGATCTGCATCGACAATATGCATATCCCGAGCAAGAAGGAAGAGTTTGTCGGGAAGGCTCAGCGCGAAGTGAACGAAATTGAAAAGCAATATTCCGAGGGCTTGATTACGAACGGTGAACGGTACAACAAGGTCATCGATATATGGGCGCATGTGACTGAGCAGGTCGCCAACGAAATGATGAAGGAACTCGGCGCCGGAGGAGATCCGGGCAAAGCCGAATCCTTCAATCCGATTTTCATGATGGCGGATTCCGGCGCACGCGGCAGCTCGCAGCAGATCCGGCAGTTGGGCGGGATGCGCGGCCTGATGGCCAAACCGTCCGGGGAAATCATCGAGACGCCGATTACGGCGAACTTCCGTGAAGGCCTCACAGTCTTGCAGTATTTTATTTCGACTCACGGTGCGCGAAAGGGTCTGGCCGATACCGCCTTGAAGACGGCGAACTCCGGCTATCTGACCCGCCGGTTGGTCGATATCGCGCAGGATGTCATCATCAATGAGCTTGATTGTGGAACGCACGATGGCATTATCGTCAGCGCGCTGGTCGAAGGCGGCGAAATCATTCAACCGCTGGAAGAGCGTGTCTTGGGCCGGTTGGCGGCGGAGGATATCCGCGATCCCGTGACCGGGGAAATCATCGTCTCACGGAACGAGGAGATCCACGAAGAGCTCACCAAGTCGATTGTGGAGGCCGGAGTCGACCGGGTCAAGATCCGATCAGTGCTGACCTGCCAATCGCTCCGCGGAGTCTGCCGTGCCTGTTATGGCCGAGATCTGGCGCGCGGCCGACTTGTGGAAAAGGGTGAGCCTGTCGGAGTGATTGCCGCCCAGTCAATCGGCGAACCGGGAACTCAGCTGACGATGCGGACATTCCACATCGGCGGTACGGCTAGCAAAGTCGTCGAACAGACCGTGCTGGAAGCGAAGCATGCCGGGCGGATCAAGTTTATGAGCTTCGATGCCAAGAAGAATGCGGACATTCACAATGGCGGCATCGCAGTGCGGAATAAAGACGGCGAATGGGTGGTGATGAATCGCAACACGAAAATTGCGATTGTGGATGACAGCGGACGTGAACGTGAAAAATATCCGGTCGTCTATGGCGCAAAAATCAAGATCAAGGACGGCGATCCGGTCGCGGTCGGGCAGAAACTGGTCGAGTGGGATCCCTATTCGTTGACCATTTTGACTGAAGTTGGCGGCAAGGTGGCGTTCGGAGATATCGTCGAAGGCGTCACGATGAAAGAAGAATTCGACGAGGTGACGGGTCTGTCTCGCAAGGTCATTATCGAGCATTCGGGTGCGACGTTACGCCCCCGTGTTTCAGTCAAGGATGAGGCCGGTAAAACAGCGAAAGTTTCCGGCGGGGCGAATACGGTCGCGCGGTATTTGCTGCCGGTCGGAGCCCATATCTTCGTCGAGAAGGGCGCGATGGTTCATCCTGGCGATGTGTTGGCCAAGATTCCACGTGAGACGACGAAAACCAAGGACATCACCGGAGGCCTTCCGCGCGTCGTCGAATTATTCGAGGCACGGAAACCGAAAGAGCAGGCGGTGATCACCGAGATCGACGGTGAAGTGTCCTATGGAGGATTCGTCAAAGGCCAACGCAAAGTGCTTGTCGATAATAAATTGGGAGATGTAAAGGAATACTTCATTCCCAAAGGGAAGCACGTCAACGTGCATGAGGGGGATTGGGTGCGGGCCGGGGAGCCGCTAATGGACGGATCGGCGAATCCGCATGACATCCTCGACGTGCTCGGCCCCAATGAGTTGCAGAAATATCTCGTCGATGAAGTACAGGATGTCTATCGGTTGCAGGGGGTCTCGATCAACGATAAACATATCGAGATCATCGTCCGGCAAATGCTCCGCAAGGTACGGATCGAAGATCCCGGCGACACGCAGTTTTTGCCGGGAAGCCAGGTGAGCAAGAATGTGTTCGAGGCTGAAAACGAGCGTGTGCTCGAAAAGGGCGGCACGCCAGCCTTGGGCAAGCCGGTTCTGCTTGGAATTACGAAAGCGGCGTTGACAACCGACAGCTTTATCTCCGCGGCCTCATTCCAGGAAACCACTCGAGTGCTGACGGAAGCGGCCATCAACGGTCGAGAGGATAATTTGTTGGGTCTGAAAGAAAATGTCATTGTGGGGCGGTTGATTCCGGCCGGGTCAGGATTTGAAGAATATCGAGACACGTTTGTAATCAGTGAAAAGCCGGCAGCCGCTGCTGTGGCGGCGGCTCAAGGATCTGCGGTTGTTTCTTCGGAGCCTCCTGTGACTACGGTGGGCGAGGGGGCGCGATCGTAGCTGTGCTGAAATTGCCTCACTTGACAATGAGGGAGCGCATCAATATAATCCGCCGTCTTTCCTCTGACGGCCATAGCTGAGTTCGAAATTCGGGAAGGTTTTAATAGAATGCCGACAATCAATCAGTTGGTAAGAAAAGGTCGAAATCTCGTCAAGGCGAAAACGAAGAGCCCGGCCTTGAAATCTTGCCCGCAGAAACGGGGAGTGTGCCTGCGCGTCTATACCACAACGCCAAAGAAGCCAAATTCCGCTTTGCGGAAAGTGGCTCGTGTTCGGTTGACGAATGGCATGGAAGTCACAACGTATATTCCCGGCGTCGGGCATAATTTGCAAGAACACTCAATCGTGTTGGTGCGTGGTGGCCGTGTCAAGGACTTGCCGGGTGTGCGGTATCACTTGGTGCGCGGTGCCTTGGATGCGGTGGGCGTGGCAGACCGTAAGCAGAGCCGATCGAAGTACGGTGCCAAGCGTCCGAAGTAGGGCGGCGCGTGAGCGGTAAGAAAAGTCAATTCGACTGAACAACGAACGAGATAGGTAAACGATGCCCCGCAGTAGATTTTTAGACCAACGTGAAGTGCTCCCCGATGTGCGATATCGCGATAAGCTTGTCGGAAAGTTTATCAACACGCTGATGAGTGGTGGAAAGAAGAGTACCACCGAGCGGATTTGTTACGGGGCGTTCGATGTCATACAGGAAAAGACCGGCGGAGACCCGCTGAAGGTGTTCAAGGCTGCCGTCGATAATGTGAAGCCGATTGTGGAAGTGAAGTCTCGCCGCGTGGGCGGCGCGTCGTATCAGGTCCCGGTCGAGATCAGGCCTTCGCGCCGAGTGTCTTTGGCGCTTCGGTGGTTGTCGGAATACGCGCGCACCCGTGGCGGCAAGAGTATGCGTGAAAAGCTCGCGGCTGAATTAATGGATGCGTCGAATAATACCGGCGCCGCAGTGAAGAAGCGGGAAGACGTGCATCGAATGGCGGAAGCGAACAAAGCCTTCGCCCATTACCGCTGGTAACGTCGTTCTGTGCTGCAGTTGAGCCGTGCTGCGATCCGCAGACGTCGAGTGCTCTTCGATCGCAGCAGCGTCAGTTGGCTCGGCTCGCAGCACATGTGTTTTTAGGGGACTAACGTGGCTCGTCAAACGGCACTGGAACATACGAGAAACATCGGCATCATGGCCCACATTGATGCCGGAAAAACGACCACGACCGAGCGGATCCTGTACTACACGGGCATGACGCACAAGATGGGCGAAGTTCACGAAGGCGCTGCGACAATGGATTGGATGGAGCAGGAACGTGAGCGCGGCATCACGATCACGGCTGCGGCGACGACCTGTTTTTGGAAAGACAAGCGCATCAACATTATTGATACGCCTGGCCACGTCGATTTTACGATTGAGGTTGAGCGTTCCCTTCGTGTGCTTGACGGTGCGGTGGCTGCATTCGATTCCGTGCAGGGTGTTGAACCGCAATCGGAAACGGTCTGGCGCCAAGCCGATAAATATGGGGTTCCGCGCATTGCTTGGATGAATAAGATGGATCGAATTGGCGCTGACTTCTACGCCAGCGTGCAGTCGATCATTGATCGTCTCGGGGCGAACCCCGTTCCCATCCAGATCCCGATCGGGCGCGAAACGGAGTACCGGGGTTCGGTAGATCTCGTCAGCATGAAGGGCTACTTTTACGACGATGAAACGCTTGGTGCCAAGTACAAGATCGATGAAATTCCAGCGAATCTCCTGGAGCAGGCCAAAGAGTATCGGGAGAAAATGCTGGAAGCCGTTGCGGAGTTTGACGATCAGGTCATGGAGAAGTATTTGAATGGCCATCCGCTGACGGAAGAGGAAGTGCGTCGGGCGATCAGGGCCGCGACGATCTCGATGAAGGTGATTCCGGTTGTCTGTGGGTCCGCTTTTAAGAATAAGGGTGTTCAGCAGTTGTTGGATGCTGTCGTGGATTACCTGCCGTCGCCACTTGATGTTCCGCCGGTGAAGGGGATTGATCCCAATACGGGTAAAGAGGTCCTGCGCAAGCCGTCCGACAGCGAGCCGTTTTCGGCGCTGGCCTTCAAGCTGATGACCGACCCATTTGCGGGGCAGGTGGTATTTTTCCGAGTCTATTCCGGAATGCTGAAGACGGGGTCGCCGGTGCTCAATGTGACGAAGGGCACGAGAGAGCGCGTCGGGCGGTTGCTGAAGATGCATGCGAATAAACGGGAAGAAATCGACATTGCCTATGCGGGCGATATTGTGGCGGCTGTCGGTCTGAAGGGTGCCACGACCGGAGATACGTTGTCTGAAGAGAAGGAGCCGGTCCTGCTCGAAGTGATGAAGTTTCCTGAGCCTGTGATTGCGATGGCGATTGAGCCCAAGACGAAGCAGGATCAGGAGAAGATGGGGTTTGCGCTTCAGAAGTTGGCGCAGGAAGATCCTTCGTTCAGGGTTCGTACGGATGAGGAAACGTCGCAAACGATTATCGCCGGCATGGGCGAGCTGCATCTCGAGATTATCGTTGACCGGATGCTGCGTGAGTTTAAGGTCGAAGCCAACGTGGGTAAGCCGGAAGTGGCGTTTCGTGAAACGATTCGCCGGAAGGCTGAAGCGGAAGCTAAGTATGTCAAGCAGACGGGTGGTCGCGGTCAGTATGGCCATGTCGTGTTATCGGTTGAGCCGTCCGAGTCCGGTAAGGGCTTCGAGTTTGTGAATAAAATCGTCGGCGGTGTGATTCCGAAGGAATTTATCCCGGCTGTTGAAAAGGGTGTGAAGGAGCGGCTGGATGCCGGCGTTATCGCCGGGTATCCCCTGCGAGATGTGCGTGTGACTCTTACGTACGGCTCATATCACGATGTAGATTCCAATGAAATGGCCTTCAAGATCGCCGGGTCGATGGCGTTTGCCGATGCATGCAAAAGGGCCGATCCGGTTTTGCTTGAGCCGATAATGAAGGTGGAAGTTCTGGTTCCTCAGGATTTTATGGGCGATGTCATCGGCAACTTGAACGGTCGGCGTGGGAAGGTGCAGGGGATGAAGGTGCGTGCCGGTGCGCAGGCGATCGATGCATCAGTGCCGCTCAGTGAGATGTTTGGGTATGCAACCGATCTTCGCTCGCGCACGCAGGGCCGGGCAACGTACAGCATGGAATTCGATCGATACGACCAGGTTCCTCGACAAATTGCTGAGACTATTATTGCAAAGTACCGCGGCGAGTAGTTGCCGCTGATTGAACTGTAGGTAGCAGGGAGGATTTCGGTATGGCGAAGGCGAAATATGAG